>JAYTIP010000024.1:0-20115 GCA_043731745.1 Elusimicrobiota bacterium
TACCCCGCATACTAAATGAATGGGCGAGGTCGGATTTGCCTTCAGCAACAACAGCTCGCCTCGCAGGGAGCCTTGTCGGGGTTTGCACACACGACAATATCGCGACGTTCGTCCCGCTATTGCAACACCCCAACAACTTAGTGGTACGGGCAGCGACCAATGCTGTGGAAAAGAATCTGCAAAGCGGAGACACCGCAATTATCGAGAGCATGTTCAAAAACAGTTCCCCGATTATTCGTGGTGCAGCTTCTACTGCAGTGGACAATCACGCATGGGACAACAAATATATTCCGCTGTTGATTGACATGCTTAAGCATGACGACTATTACGTCAATCGGGCCGACGCCGCGTCCACGCTTGGAAACCATGGAATTCGCGATGCTGTACCTGCTCTCCAGGACGCGTTAAATGATCCGGTTCAAAATGTGCGCGAAAATGCGGCTTACGCTTTAAAACGAATCTCGGGACATTAAACGTTGTACCGCAAATGCGAAAACGCTGGTTATCGTCGTTGCTGGCCATTGTCATGTTTCCTGGGCTCTCCTTTGCCTGGCAAACGGGGCAACACGTAAATATAACCAAGGTCGCCGCTGACAAGGCGTCCGTAGACTGTCCAGACATTAACCGCTTCAAGCCACAAATTGTGGCCTGGAGTGGCGGCATTGGAAACACTCAAAACATGAGTGGTTTTTGGGGTACGGTTCTTGGCTTCTTAGGTCCAACAAAACCTGCGGAGGAGTTGGCTCATCTCAAGGATCAAACGGCACTGATCGATGACACCGATTCACTCGATGGTGGAAATTTCAAAGACATTTGGAAGGGCCAACTGTTCCCTAGCTACAGTGCTGGAAATTTCACATCCGAGACGCCTTTCGATGAAGGTGCCTACGTCTGGATGGGTGCCGCGGCGCATTTAATTGAAGACCAAGCCTCTCCTCCCCATGGAGCGAATATTTTCCATGGGCCTGGAGATCAATTCGAGGGTCCAGTCCTTACGACCTTTGGAAAAAAGACATCACCTATAGACAATTCTCAAATCGCACTTCGTTCGCAACCCTACGATCAATTGTACTCAGCATGTCTCACAGAAACCCAAGACTACATAAGAACGCCAAATTTCTCGACGACGCTCAATGGTGTTTCAACTCCATTCTGGATTACGAGCCGAGACATGGCAATGACTTATCAGCAATCCGGCTACAGTTCGACGCTATATGACGGAACTCCATCTGAAAATCCTTCAATTTTTGGAGCGTACGGTGGCGTCCTCTCAGGTAAAGCTGCTCCACATCTCGACGCGTCGACGGGGCTCGGCACATGGGATGCGGATCTTTATCGCGGCAATACCCCACAAGTCTATTGGGCTCAGGGTTACCAGGCCGCAGACTACGTATATACATTGCTTGAAAAGGTCTCGCATTCCCTTCCTCCCCTGATCAAGAAGGATACTTTTCTAACTTCGACTACGTTTCCTTCACAAACGAATCCGACGATCCTGACATTTCACGCGATGGAGAACCGGACACAGGGCGTAACATTTACCGCAACGGTCTTGAAGGAGGACAGCACCGATACTGGTAAGAAAGCATTCTCAACTCAAACATTGACTCTAGACCCCGATGGCCCCGAACTCCCATGGGAAAAAGACGTGAGTTTAACTTGGAATGGATTGGCAACGGATGGGTCAAGGTTCGAAGATGGCAAATATTTGCTCGATGCTTTTCTCACAGATGAAGACACAAACGATTCCCCCCACGTCCAACTCAGCTTCAGCATTGATCGAACGGCCCCCACCATTGGCGTATTCGACACGCGTGGCCTGGTCCAGCAAGACAGGCCCACCAATGGCGATGGACTCATGTTTATCGTCGATGATACGGTGGGATCGGGCGGGAAACCTGCCAAGACGACATCAGGGCCGGGCAAGATCGAGATATTCAAAATACCTCCAACTCAAACCACGGTTCCACTTGCAGTCAACGTCTCCAAATATCCTTTGAGCCATATTTACAGCTTGGCGGACCTCGGTCTCAGCGTAGCCGGCGGTCTTCTCGAAGGTCGAATCTACGTTCGCGCTACCGATCAGGCCGGAAATCAATCTCAGGTGGCCAGTTTCTTCCTCGATAGCACGCCACCGACGTTGAAGATTCGTGACGCGCGCGGTGAAGTTCCCCCCGGTAAATACTCGAACGGCGCCGGATTGCAGTTTACTGTGGACGACACGCTGGCTCCTGATGGCAGCCCCGCCAAGGCGGTCACGGGTCCCGGCTATTTCGAAGCCTTCCGGGGGGATGCTCCTTTAGATTCCGAGTTAATCATCGCGAATGTAGCCACCTTCTCCTCGAGCCACGTTTATACCTCAGCCGATACCGGCCTCGTTTTGGATACTCTGCCGAATGGTGGGGTTTTCGTTCGCGCCAAAGATCAAGCGGGCAATCCTATCACGACCACCTTCCTCGTCGATCGGAGTTCCCCGACGATCACTATCGGCAATACCCTGACAGCGCCTTTTGTGTACCCCGTGCCCGCTTCAAGGACTACCCCTCCCCCGCCAGTTATCGGCGACAAGGTAAACCTCGTGTTCGCCGACAGTGACTCAGGCCTGTCCGAATTCTCGCTAAATCGTATTGGTGGCGGAGCGATCGCACACGGCGTCAACCTCGAAGGGAGCGGAGCGCAAGCTGTCACAGTCAGTTTGCCCGAGGCCGAATACGAGATCTCGGCCGAGGATATGATGGGCTGGAAGGGCGGGGGGCGTTTTAAGGTCGACTACGGCATTAGCGCGGAAGTTCAAGACATCGACATCGAAGGGCGAGGCTTCAGAGGCATTGCCAACGCAACCTGGGGCGTGAAGTACATCAAGCTCGTCAAGACCGGCCCGACCGAACCCGACTACTTTAACGGCGTAATACCGGACGAAGTCGTGCCTCTCCAACAGGTAACCGGTGGCGGAGCGACGAGCGTTCCATTTCACTTTACGGGCTTAGCAGACGGCCCCTACCTCGCTTTCGGGAGCGACGGTATCGGTGCCAACACCTTCATTCACGGAGCCACCTTATTCGACATTGAAACCGGCCCAGGCCCGGATTACAAAGTCACGGCGCATGCCTTCAGCGTCAGCCCCCCATTTTTTACACCCTCAGGCAAGATCACGATCACCCCCTTGGGTGGTCATCCCATCTCGATCAATCTCAGCTTCGACAATCAACTCGCGCCCGGTGGGACTGGCGCCTGGATCTCGCCGACGAGCGTCGATTACCCCGGCTTCACCACATCGCCTCAAGGCTCGAGTCTCGCCTTTCAAATCTTCACCTCAGCTCAGTTCACCGGCGGCATACACGTGACAATCGGCTACGACCCCGAGGGGCTCTCGGTCGAGAGACAGCTAGGAATAAGACTCATTCATCTCGAACCCTCCATGACAAATGACGTCACCGTAAGCGTGGACACCGTCGCGCACGAAGTGAGCGGAGTCGTCACCAGCCTTGCCCCGTTTATCGTCGCGGTTCCTCTTCCTACTCAAGGCCCGTACTTGTCGATAAGCACCAGGCAGGTGGAAGGACGCCCGGAACTCGCGATGTCGAGCTACGAAAACAGCGCTACCGTACTTGCCGTCGACGCCGCGCAGGCCGGGTTAACCTCTGCGATCGCCGACCTCAAAACCTCGATCAATCTCATTCAAGTGAGCACGGCGTACGCGATCGGCCCGCCGTCGACGCGATTTCGACCCGATGCGAATTTGACTGCGAACTACAGTCGTACCCGCCTTACCGAACTTGGTGTGAGCGAATCGTCGCTGGCCCTCTATGTCTCGACAACCGGATTTTCATCCGTGTCCGTTCTTCCGGATAGCGCGTTGTCCGTTAGTTCCAAGGCAGTAACCGCCGAACTTCCCAAGCTTGAACCGGGAACTACGACTTATGTGATTTTGATGGGCGCTCCCGTCCCCCCGGTCCCGCCGGATACCATACCGCCCGTAACGTCGCTCGGATTTAGCGGCGTATTCTCATCGACGCCGGGAGCAGCGGCCCTCATTAATGATCGCTCGTCCATCACGCTGACGGCCACGGACGCGGGTCCGGGCCCGCTTAAAACCTTCTTTGCCATCGACCCGTCGAGCTCGGTATTAGCCGGCGGGCTCAGTTCGGGCACAAGCAGCGCGTTCTTGCTCTATCTCGGTCCGATCTCCCTTATTCCCGGTTCGCGCGTCGTTGCGTACGGCTCGGTGGACGGATCGGGAAATTACGAGGTGCTTCACTCGACCAAAGTCGAAGTTGAAAGCAGTGCCACCGTCGTGACTGATACCGTTGCGCCGACCACGACGCTGGGTTTCAACGGCTCAACTGCGCCGGTCGCTGGCGCCGCCGCATTAATTCTAGAGACTTCTTCTATAACGCTGAGCGCAACCGATCAGGACAGCGGCGTCGCGCACATTTTCTACCTCATCGATCCTTCGAGCGCGACTCTGGCCGCCGGCTTGAATGCCGCGACGACGAATTTCTTCCTGGTCTACTCGGGCGGCCCAGGTTTTTCCCTTGCGAGCGGCCGCAGGATAATCGCTTACGGCGCTGTCGACATCGCGGGCAACTACGAAATGCTTCAGTCGACTGTGATTATCGTGGCCCCCGCGCCCGTCGTCTCGGCTTTCGGCGGCCTGGGCATAGGACGGGATTTCTACGACACCTTCTGGGCCGTTATAGGCGACGCGAACTCAGCCTTGTTTGCCCACAGTGATTCGTCCGGGGTTTTCATCGCATCAACGACGCTCACGGATGCGGGCGTGGGGCTCCCGTGGTCCGTTCTCTTCGACGCGGGCGGGCGAGCCTACGCGGTCGGAATCGCCGAAGGACCTTTGACGCAGGCAGCGGACCTTGCCGTCTACAAGGCGTCCCCGGCCGGCGACGCCGTCGAATCGCGGGCACTATTCGACAGCGGATATGCCAACAACGACCTCGTCTTTGATGCGAAGGCCCCCGGCTGGATCGTGGGGGCAGCTCAAACCTCGGGACCGGCGGATTTCGGAGTCGTGGGAGAAAGAAAGTTCACGATGGCGATTTGGAAGTTCGATCCTGCGGTGGGAACCGTAGCCTTGACCACGACCACCTCTCGGGCGGGGTTCGATTTCGCTTCCGGTCTGGCCGTCGATCCCGACGGCAGTCTTTGGATAGTGGGCTACTCCGCTGGGCCCGATGCGCCGGCTTCACGCGGCCTGGACCTGATCGTGCGGCATTACGCATCCGATGGACATACCGCGATCGGCGATCCCTTTATTAGACCCGGCTACCTAGACGGCATAGACGGAACCGTCACCGCCAGGGTTTACGCGACGGCGACGGCCGTGTATGTAGCGGCGCCGAGGATCAACGCGACCGGCTCTTATGATTTGGCCTTTATACGCTTTGATAAGAACACGGGGATCGCCACGATTGAGACGGTGTGGCGCGCAGCCGGCACGATTGGGACATTCCCGAGCGCGATTCTGCCGCAGACGAATGGGCTGTTGGTTGTCGGTGGTATCGGCGCGAATTCCACGACCGCCGCGCTGTGGCGCTACGGATTCGACGGTGTTTTTACCGGCGCGACGACCGTCGGCGCAGGCGGCGCGCGTGGGGCCGTGCTGCGCGGCAATCAACTTTGGCTTTCAGTGGACGGGTCGACGGCGCCTTTTCGCGTTCAGAACGAGTTCGCCGCGAATGGTGATCTGATTGATCTTCTCCCGCCGCACACGACCATCGTCGGTGGCGATCCCGCGAGGGTCATCGGCGACGTCTTGTATGTGACAAGTGTCTCTTCCATCGGTTTCCAGACGGTCGATGACAAAGCCGTCTTAAACGACGGGCTCGGAGTCGGCACCACGCAGACGTTCTACTCCGTCGATGACGGCGCTTACAATCGCTTCGCAAGCAGCTTCACCTTGGTTGCAGAAGGGACTCATACCGTGCGGTTATACAGCGTCGACCGGGCCGGCAACGCGGAGACGCCTTCCGTCGCCGTCGTCGCAGTCGACAACACGGGGCCGACGGCCGAACTCGTCGCGAGCGGAACCTCGTACACGATTGCCGCGGTCGATCCGGTTGTGGCAGGCGTCGCGGTCGGTGTCGGCGACATTTTCTATCTGGTTGATTTGGATCCCGGCTCCTGCGGCGATATTCATGACGATCCGGGCGCTCCGCCCGGCACTTGCGCCAACGCCCTATATGCAGGCCCGTTCGCGCTCGGCGTCGGGACGCATACCGTTTTCTTTCAGCCGACAGATCTATTGGGCAACGGCATCAATGAAGTCGTTTTCTCGAGCTTCGTGACCGTCGGCTCACCCGTTGCGAGCCTCGCCCTGAGCCCGTCGTCAGGCCCCATCGGCATTCCCTTCACGATCACCGGCACCGGCTTCGGAACTTACGGCGGAGACAACACGCGCGTGAAGTTCAGCGGGATCGTCGCTCCGCTCTCCGTCTGGAACGAGACGACAATCTCCGGAAGCGTCCCAGGACTGTTGACCGGCGCCTACGCGGTGAGCGTGGAGCGCCAGAACGCTTCGAGCGTCACCGCGACTTCAGCCGGGACCTTCACCGTCACAGATCTGTCCTCGGCAGCGCTTTCCGCGATGGCTGGGCCGATCGGCGTACCCTTCACTTTCACGGGAACAGGCTTCGGTCCTTACGCGGGCGGAAACTCTCGGGTGCTCGTGAGCGGCACGCCGGCGCCGCTGTCGGTGTGGAACGACACGACCATCACCGGCTCGATTCCGGGCGTCGGTCCCGGCGCGAAAATGATCGTGATTCAAAGAACGACGAGCGACGGCGGCCTGATCGAGAGCTCCGGATTCAACTTCACGGTGACCGTGCCTTCCGTGACGGCGGTGTCGCCCTCCTCCGGCCCTATCGGCGCCGCGTTCACCTTGAGCGGTCTGAATTTCGGCCCGTACGCCGGAGGAAACACGGAAGTGCTGATCGGCGGCGCCACTTCGGCGCTGTCCGCCTGGAATGACTCGCAAATTTCAGGGACCGTTCCTGGCGCGTTGACTCCCGGCATCTATCCAGTCGTCGTCGAACGCTTCACCTCGGACGGAGGGTTGTCGCAATCCGGTACGGCCTACTTCCAGGTGCTCGGCTTGGCGTCAAGCGGAATCACTCCCTCGTCGGGACCGCTCGGCGTGCCGTTTACGATCAGCGGCACCGGCTTCGGCGCCTACGCGGGCGGCGACACGCGCGTGAAGTTCGGTGCGGCGACGGCGGCGCTGTCGGTTTGGAACGACGCGACGATCTCGGGCACGGTGCCGACGCTCGCGACGGGTGCGTGGGCCGTGGTCGTCGAGCGTCAGCAGGGATCGAGCGTCTCGTCCGTCGGTGCTGGGACCTTCACCGTGACGGCGATGTCCGTGAGCGCGATCGCCCCGTCGTCCGGGCCGATCGGGACGGCCTTCACCTTGACGGGCCCCGGCTTTGGCCCTTACGCCGGTGGCAATACTTTGGTTCTCATCGACGGCGCGACGGCGGCGCTATCGGTGTGGAATGATGGCCAGATTATCGGCACGGTGCCTGGGTCTTTGCCGACGGGCCCGCACGCCCTGACTGTCACGCGCATCGCGTCGGACGGCGGGTCCTCGGTCTCCCCCGCGGTCACTTTCCAGATCACGGGAATGTCCGTGGATTCGATCGCCCCCGCCTCGGGGCCTATCGGGGCGCCCTTCACGATTACCGGGACGCAGTTCGGGACCTACGGCGGCGGCAACACGCGCGTGAAAATTGGCGTGACACTCGCCGCCCTGTCGGCGTGGAGCGACACCTCGATCTCCGGGACGGTCCCGGCTGTGGCCACGGGGACGGTGAGCGTAGTCGTCGAGCGCCAGCAGGGTTCCGACGTCGCGATGAGCAATGTCAGCTCGTTTACGATCGTGGCGCCCGAGTCCGGTTCGCTGACGCCCTCCTCGGGGCCCATCGGGGTGCCGTTCACGATCACCGGAACGGGTTTCGGACCTTACGGCGGAGGCAACACGCGCGTCGTGATCGGCGGGGCGCTCGCGCCGCTGTCCGCCTGGAATGACACGACGATTTCCGGAACGATTCCGGACTTGCCCGCCGGCTCGCAGCCCGTGTGGATCGAGCGCGCCTCCGGTTCGGGAGTGCAGTCGAGCGTCACAAGTTACTTCTTGGTGACCGTGCCGAGCGTCGCAAGCTTGGCGCCGGCCTCGGCGCCGATCGGCGCACCGTTCACGCTCACGGGGACGAGCTTCGGGGCCTATGCGGGCGGGAACACGCGCGTGAAGATCGGCGGCGTCGAGGCGCCGCTGTCGGTGTGGAACGATTCGCAGATCTCCGGAACCGTGCCCGGCGCCCTTGGGCCCGGCGGCTACGACCTCGTCGTTGAGCGCGTCGCGGGCACGGGGCTGTCGTCGAGCGCCACACAGGCGTTCACCGTGGTCGTGCCCGTGATCTCGACGATTTCCCCCGCCTTCGGACCGACGGGGACGGTCGTCACCCTGACGGGAACCGGCTTCGGGCCCTACGGCGGAGGACAGACCAAGGTGCTCGTGGGCGGGGCGACCGTTCCCCTCTCAGTGTGGAACGACACGACGATCAACTGGACCGTGCCCGCGTACTTCGCGGACGGGGACTATCCCGTCGTGGTCGTGCGCGAGCCTAACGGCGGGAGCGTTCAGAGCTCCTCGGTCGCCTACAGGGTCGGTACCGGCTACAGCGGATCCGCGCTGCGCCTGGCCGCCGTCGTCCCGCTCGCGCAAAAGCCCGACAGCCACTTCGCGGGCGACCTGAGCCTGTCGTCGACGACCGGTGGGCGCATCGACACGCCGGCCAAGGCCGCCGTCGAGATTCCGCCCAATGCCATGTCGGCCGACACCGAGATCACGCTGAAGCGCATCCGCGGCGACGGCCTGCGCGCCCGGGCGGCCGAGGAGATCAAGAAGACCGCGGCGGGCGAGCCCATCCAATTCGGCCCCGAGGGTACTCATTTCACGACGCCGGTCACGATCGAGCTGCCGTACGACCCCGCTCTGACGGCCGACGAATCCGTCGTCGCGATCCATTACTACAATCCCCTACGCCGGGCGTGGGAGGCGTTGCCCAGCGAAGTCGACAAGGCTCGTCATGTCGTGAAGGCCAAGACAGACCACTTCTCAATTTATCAGCCCATGGGTCTTGCGCCCACGACGGTCGCGCAAGACGAGTTCTACTTCCGCGATCAGTACGCGTTCCCCAATCCGTCGAGGAACGGGGCTCTCATCACCTTCCGGATTCAGCCCGGACTCTCGGACACCGTCGAGGTGCGCGTCTACGACCTCTCGGGGCGCAAGATTCACGAGTCCTCGGACTTCACCTTCCTGGGAGCCTTCGACGACGGAAACGGCAAAGGGGCCCAGAACACTTACGACCACACTTGGAGCGTGGGCGGCGTCGGCAGCGGCGTTTACACCTACGTGATCAAAGCCAGCCGCAGTTCGAACAAGCCCATCGTGAAGTCCGGAAAGGTGGGGGTGATCAAGTGAAGATCATCTTGCTCGCCTTAGCTCTGTTCGCCTCGACCGCTCGCGCGGACGAGGGCGCTTCTTTCTTAAAACTCGGAACCGGCGCGAGACCCGCCGCCGTGGGCGGCGCGTACACCGCGCTCGGCGACGACGCGCAGGCGATCGGCTGGAATCCCGCCGGGTTGGCCCGGCTTGATAAACGCGAGGCGACGGCGTCCCACGCGGAGTTGCTCGAGCGCACCCGCTTTGATTTCGCGGCCTACGCCCAGCCGACCGAGAAGGGAACCTTCGCGGCGGCCCTGTTGTACCTAAGCCACGGGAGCTTCGACGGCCGCGACGCGACGGGCAAGCCCACGGGAGCGGTGACGGCTTCCGACATGGCGCTCTCCGTGGCCTACGCGAGCAAGCACGAGCTCGCCGACTTCGGCGTGGCGGGCAAGTTCATCAACAGCCATATCGCCGAGGCGCAGGCGCAGGCCTTGGCCGTGGACCTCGGCGCCAAGCGCCAGGTGAGCGAATATCGGGGCGGGAAGATCTTCGTCGCGGGAGCGGTGCGCAACTTAGGCGTGGGGCCCGGGCTTAAATACTCGGGCCAGGCCACCGATCTTCCGCTTCAGTTCGCGGCGGGAACCGCGTGGAAGCATGAGCGCGGCGCGCTGAGCTTCGATTTGATGAACGGCCCCTACGGCTCCGGCACCGACGCGGCCTTCGGCGGCGAATTCAAGGCGCTGAAGAACTTCACCTTCCGGGCGGGCTATGCGACGGCGGGGCGAGTCGACGGCGGCTCGGCCTTCGACGCGATGCGCGGCCTAAGCTTCGGCGTCGGGATCACCAACAACGGTTTATCGTTTGATTACGCGGTCACGCCTTCGGGAGACCTGGGACAAGCCCATCGTTTCTCGCTAGGATATGCGTTCTAATGATAAATGTCTTCGGCTCCTTGATGGGCCCCGAGGAACTCGCCGAGATCAAAACCAGCCTCGAGGCGCAGTGGATCGGCATCGGCCCCAAGACCGCGGCCTTCGAGAAGAACTTCGCGGAGCGCCTCGATCTGCCCGGCTTCGTGCTGCTCGACTCCGGATCCAACGCCCTGCAGATGGCGGTCAAGCTGCTCGATTTGCCGCCCGGCTCCGAGGTCATCGTCCCCTCCTTTACATGGATATCCTGCGCCCACGCCGTCGCGTTGTGCGGCCATAAGCCCGTCTTCTGCGACGTGGATCTCGACACCCACAACGCGACGAAGAAGACCGTCGAAGCCGCGATGACGAAGAAGACGAAGGCCGTCATGGTCGTCCACTACGCGGGCCTGCCCGCGCGCGTCGACGAGATTAAAAAGATCGGACTGCCGATCATCGAGGACGCCGCGCACGCGGTCGACTCGCGCCTGAAGGGCAAGGCGTGCGGCGGTCTGGGTGAGGTCGGCATCTACAGCTTCGACGCGGTCAAGAACCTCGCGATGGGCGAGGGCGGCGGGCTGACGGCGAAGGACCCCAAGCGCCTGGCGCGCGCCAAGCAGCTGCGCTACTGCGGCATCGGCAAGTCCGGTTTCGAGGCCTCGGCGTCGAAGAACCGCTGGTGGGAGTACTCTGTCACCGACTTCTTCCCCAAGATGCTCCCAAGCGACATCGCCGCCTCGATCGGATTGGCGCAGCTGCGCAAGCTCGACAAGATGCAGGGCCGGCGCAAGGCCATCTGGGAGATCTACCAGAAGGAGTTCGCGAAGCTCGGCTGGCTCGCGCGCCCGCAGGACGCGCCCAAGGACGCGCACCACTCGTATTTCACCTACTGCGTGCGCGTCGTCGAAGGCAGCCGCGACGCCTTCGCCAAATACCTCTACGAGCAGGGCATCTACACGACCTTGCGCTACCATCCCCTGCATCTCAATAAGATCTACGGCAGCCGCGCGAAGCTGCCCGTCAGCGAGCGTCTCAATGAGGAGGCGCTGAGCCTGCCCCTGCACCCGGGGCTCGACGACTCCGACGTCGAGAAAATCATCGCCAAGGTCTCCGCCTGGAAGCCGTGAGCGGAGCTCCGGTCGTCGTCCTCGGCGCGGGCTGCGCCGGTCTGTCGGCGGCGCGGCGTCTGAGGGCGAAAGGACGGCGCGTGATCCTCGTCGAAGCCGCCGATCGCGTGGGCGGCCTCGCCGGCGGGATCGCGCTCGGCGGCGACATTTACGAGTACGGCCCGCACATCTTTCATACGACCGACGCGGCGGTGATGGCCGACATCAAGGCGCTCATGGGCGACGAGCTGTTGCCGTACGAGCGCACCATCCAGATCAAATTCCTGGGCAACTACTTCAAGTTCCCGCTCTCGATCCCCGACGTCCTGCAAAAACTGCCGCTGACGACCGTGATTCACGCGGGCTTCAGCTTTCTCTTCCACTTCACGAAAGGCATCTTCATCCGGCCGGAAGTCGAGAACTCCGAGACGCTTCTGCGTCGCTACTACGGCGACGTGCTCTATCGTCTGTTTTTTAAGGATTACATCGAGCGCGTGTGGGGCGTGTCCCCCGCCCAGTTCTCCCCCTCGTTCGCGCGCGAGCGCATCCCGCGCTTCGACATTCTGGATCTCGCCGCCAAGCTCCGGGCCCGGGTGAGCCGCGGCCGCGTCGAGGGCTTCGTCGAGAAAGTGGAGGGCGAGCTGTGGACGACGAAACGCGGGTTCTCGCTGATCTGCGAGCGCATGGCCGAGGATTTCAAGGGAAAGGGCGGCGAACTGCGCCTCAAGACGCGGGCGACGAAGATCCTCGTCGAGGGCGGACGCGTCGTCGCCGTCGAACTTGAAGGCGGGGAACGCGTCGCGTGCTCGGGACTGATCAACACCTTGGCCCTACCCGACGCGGTCGCGATGCTGTCGCCCGCTCCGAGCCCGGAGGCGACCGCCGGAGCCGCCGCTTTGCGGTTTCGCGCGATCGTGTTCGTCGGCATCAAGATCCGCCGCCCGAAGGTGCTCAGTGCGTCGTTTATGTACTTCCGCGAGCATTCGTTCAACCGCGTGACCGATCTCTCCCACTTCGGCTTCGAGATGAATCCCCCGAGCTCGACCTTGCTCATCGCCGAGATCACCTGCGACCCCAAGGACGCGCTGTGGACCGACGACGCGGCGGCCATCGAGGCCGCGACGGCCGACCTGGTGCGCGAGGGGCTGATCGGCCGCTCTGAGATTTTGTCCGCGCACGCGTTTCGCGCGCGTCACGGCTATCCGGTGTACGCGCTCGGCTACGAGGAGAATTTAAAGGCCGCGCTGACCGCATTCTCAACGCTCGCCAACGCCCAGACGGCGGGACGGCAGGGCCGGTTTCAGTATGTGAACACCCACATCGCGATGCGCATGGGCACCGACGCGGCGGAAGCGCTCGCGTGAGCGGCGACGAGCGCTACTACGCGCGCTTTCTGAACTGGCGCGCGATCTACGAGCTGCAGCACGCGCCCCGGCGCGAGATGGTCGCGCACTTCATGAAGGAGCTGTCGCCGACCGAGAAGGACTCCGTGCTCGACCTGGGTGCCACGAGCCTGCCCGATCCCGGCGAGAACATTTTCGAACTGCTCTATCCGTGGCCGTCGCGCGTCGTCGCGGCGGGGACCGAGGATTGCTCCTTTCTCGAGAAAACCTACCCCGGCCTCAAGTTCACCCGCGTCGACAGCGGCAAGCCCCTGCCCTTCGCCGACAATACCTTCGATATCGGCTACGCGGGCGCCGTCATCGAGCACGCGGGCTCTCGCGAACGCCAGGCGTTCTTCCTGAGCGAGCTGATCCGCGTCACGCGCCGCTGCTATCTCACCACGCCCAACCGCTGGTATCCGGTGGAGTTGCACACGCGCCTGCCCTTGCTGCACTGGCTTCCGAATACCGCGTTTCGCGGTATTCTTAATCTTCTCGGCTTCGACTTCTACGCGAAAGAAGAGAACCTGAACCTGCTCACGGCGGGCGAACTGCTCGCCCTTCTTCCAAAGGGACTTAAGCGCGTCGACCTTTCCCGCCAGTTCTTCCTCGGCCTGCCCAGCAACCTGCGCCTCGTCGTCGAAAAATAAGTTTTCGTCACCCCGGGTTGACGCCTCCGCCATGGCGTTTTCGACCTCCCCGCGTCATCATGCCAGGATGACCACCAAATCAATTCCGCCGGCGCCCAAACCGCAGCCTCCCATCCCTCCCCAACCCGACCCCGCGCCCTTTCCGCCGCAGCCGATCGCATGAGCGGCGACATCGCGGCGGTCGCCAAGGAGCGCGTCGGGGAAAGCCTCGTGAGTATTTTTCTCAAGCAGGCCTGGTACGAGTTCAAGCACTCGTCCCGCACCGCCATGAGCTTTCGCCGCATCGAGAACGAGGCCGCCGTGCGCGCGTATTGCGCCATGACGCAGGCGGAATTCGAGGGCATCAACGCCCGCCAAAAGTGGGCGAACTGGCGCACCATCCCGCGCACGCTCGCGGGGCGTCTGCCCGACAGGCCGTGCAAGGCCGTCGATCTGTGCTCGGGTTCCGGCGACTCGACCGAAGTCCTCGCCTACTACCTTCCGCCGGGTTCGGAAATACTCGGGCTCGAGTTCAACCCGGCGTTCGCCGCGCGCGCTGCCGGGCGCAAGTACCGCCGCCCGAACGGAGCCCGCGTGCGCGCGACTTTCCGCGTCCAGTCCGTGCTCGAGATCTTTTGCGACGCGTCGGGCGAACCCTTGGAGGACTCGAGCGTCGATCTCGTCAACTCTTGCGGGGCCCTGGGCATCCACTTCGACGCGGCCGCGATCGAGCGTCTGGCCGGGGAGGTGGCCCGCGTGCTGCGGCCGGGCGGGCTCGCCGCCGTCGACTCGGGCACGCACGGCGTGCGCGCTACGGAGATGGTCAGGATTTTCGAGGCGCGCGGCTTTCGCGCGCAGAGCTTCGCGAAGAGCTGCTTCCTCGACCGGTTCACGCAGGTCGGGCTCGTGAAAATTACTGGATATTGACGAGCGTGACGCGCAGCGCCATCGGCTTGCCCGCGCGATTGATCTTGAGCGAGACGGTGTCGCCGGGGTTGTAACGGTCGAAGGCGTTGTAGAGGTCGTCGAAATCCTTCACCTCGAAGTCGTCGACGCCCACGATGACGTCGCCCGGACCGACGCGACCGCCGGGCAGGCGGCGCAGGCCGCGCAGGCCGGCCTTGGCGGCGGGGCCGCCCGCCGTCACCTCGTTGACCACCACCCCGGGCTCGTCGCCGAGAAGGTAATACTTCTGGCCCGTGTTGAGGATGCTGATGCCCATGCCCGGGCGCACGACCTTGCCGTGCTTGATGAGCTGGGGCACGATGCGGGCGATGAAGGACACCGGGACCGCGAAGCCGATCCCGGCGCTACCGCCGGAGCGGCTGAAGATCATGGTGTTCATGCCGATCAAGTTGCCGTCGGAGTCGAGCAGCGGACCGCCGGAGTTGCCCGGGTTGATCGCCGCGTCGGTCTGGATCATGTCCCGTATGGTGATGCCGCTCACACCCTGCACCTCGCGGCCCAGGGCTGAGATGACGCCGGTCGTGAGCGTGTGGTCGAGGCCGAAGGGGTTGCCGATGGCGATCGTCTTCTGGCCGACCTGAAGGGCCTCGAGCTTGCCGACGGAAACCGGACGAAGCTTCTCGCGGCTTTTCTCGACCTTGAGCACGGCGATGTCCTTGGTGGGGTCGGCGCCGATCAGGCGCGCCTCGAGCTGGGTGCGGTCGCCCAAGGTCACCAGAAAGGCGTTGCCGCCCTGCACGACGTGGAAGTTGGTGACGATGTGGCCCTCGCGGTCCCACACGAAGCCCGAGCCGGTGCCCTGAGGAATCGCCTGCTCGTCCATGAACGGGCTTTGGGTGATCGCGACGTTGGTGATGTAGACGACGGCCGCCGAGGCCGTCTTGAACACCTTGATGGTGTTTTCTTCGTCGGGTAATAAGGCGGCGGCCGGGAGGGCCGCCACGACGAGAACGAGCGAGAGGAGCAACCGGGTCATGGGCGGATTTTATATAATTTAGGCCGTGACGATTTCCGCCCCCCGCTTCCAGCCCGAGCTCCACGACCAGGATAAGCGCCCGACGCGCTGCCCCGCGTGCGGCTTCGACGGGCCCGAGCACGCGACGCCCTCGGCCGAGACGGGTTTTGAGCTCCTCACCTGCCCTGACTGCGGCCTCGGACGCACCTGGCCGCCGGTTCCGGGCGAGGATATCGGCAAGTGGTACCCCGAGCAGTACTACGGGAAGGAAAACGTCCGCTTCAACCCCGTTTTCGAGCGCATGGTGCGCTGGTTCCGCAAGCGCCGCGCCGACGTTCTTTATAATCGCGTTCCGCGCGGCCCCGTCCTCGACGTCGGCTGCGGCCGCGGCATGATGCTCAAGTACCTGCGCGACCTGGGCTACGAGTCGCACGGGCTCGAGCTCAGCGAAACCGCCGCCCATCACGCGCGCAATATCTTGAAGCTCGACGTGGTCACGGGCGACTTCCTCACCTCGCCCCACGAGAAGAACCGCTACAACGCCGTGATCTTCTGCCACACGCTCGAGCACTTCGCCAACCCCGTCGCCGCGGTGGCGCGCGCCTACGAGCTGCTCAAGCCGGGCGGCATCCTGTTCATCGCCGTGCCCAACTACGGCAGCTGGCAGGCGCGCCTCTTCGGGCGCTCCTGGTTCCACGTCGACGCGCCGCGCCACTATTTCCATTTCACGATCAAGTCGCTCGATGCGATCCTCTCGCGCCACCGCTTTCGGGTCGTTCAGCTCGACCACTACAGCTTCGAGCAGAATCCGTACGGCCTGCTCCAGTCGTTGTTCAACGCCGCGGGCTTCCGTTTCAACTTGCTGTACTCCCTGCTCAAGGCTTCGACGGCGCGCACCGACACGGCGCTCGCCTACCCCTTTCAGACCTTGGCGCACCTCCTCCTCCTGCCCTTCCTCGTTCCCTTCGTCGTCGTCGCGACGGCCCTCGAGACCGCCTTGAAGTCGGGCGGCACCTTCGAGATGTACGCGTTCAAAGAATGAGGACGGCCGTGCTCGAGCGGCGCGGCCTGTGCCTCGCGATCGTCGCCGCCCTCTCGATCGGGATCCATTCGAAGGGGCTGTTCGCGCCCCTGCTCGATTATCACTATCACCGGCAGGTGAACACCGCGTCGATCGCGCGCGGCTATTGGCGCGAAGCGCGGCCGATCCACCGTCCCCGCATCGATTGGAACGGCCCTTCCGATCAAATGGCGGCCACCGAACTGCCGGTTTACATGTGGCTGTACGGCAAGCTCTGGCCCGTCGGCGGGCTGGGCGAGGAGTGGGGCCGGCTCATTTCCGTCGCCGCGTCGTTGGCCACCGCGCTCCTTCTCTTCGGCCTGTACGAAAGCGAGTTCGGGCGCGAAGCCGCGCTGTGGGGTGCGGCGATCTTCACCGTGATTCCCGTCGAGGTCTACTTCGGCCGTACCGTTCAACCTGAAGCAACGGCCTTGTTGGCCTTAATAGGCTGCCTCGCGTTCTGGAAGCGGGCGCTCGAGGCCGGAAGGCCCTGGGGCGCCTGGGTGGGTGCGGCGTTCTGCGCGTTCATCGCCGTCGGCCTCAAGCTGCCGTACGCGCATTTGCTCGTGCCCCTCGCCGGACTGACCTGGCGCAAGCTCGGCAAGAAGGCGCTCACCGACTGGCGCACCTACGCCGCGGGCTTCGTCGCCATGGGCGGGGTGATCGCCTGGTACCTGTGGGCCCGCACCGGCGTCTATGTCGTGCCCACGCACGCCGACGAGTACACGACCTTGCTCTCCTACGGGCGCATCCTTTACTTCATGCAGTTCCAGCTTCTCTCGCGCTGGCCCGAGCTCGTGATCACCTACGGGGGCCTCGTGTTCTTCGCCGTCGGCTTCCGGGAAATCCTGATGAAACGGCGCGACGCGTTCTGGATCGCGTGGTTTTGCGGCGTCGCCCTGCACCTCTTCGCGATGTCGGGCTACTCTCACTACCACGAGTACACCGCGTTGCCGCTGGCGCCCGTCGTCGCCGGGCTGATCGGCTTCGGCGTCGTGCGCCTGCGCGAGCGCGCGGCCGCGGCACCCGCGCGCCGCCGGCCCGCCGCCTACGCGGCGATCGCCTTCCTCCTGCTCGCCGTCCCCGTCCACTCCGCCCTGCGCATCAACCATTGGTACAAGCAGGGCTTTGAGTATCTGGCGGGCGCGCGCGAGGCCGCCGCCGCCGTCAGCGCGCCGGGCGACCTGTTTTTCACGAACTGCCAAGCCTCCTCGGTGCTGCTCTATTATCTCGACCGGCGCGGCTGGTCGAGCGAGCTCGACGCCCAGCCGGCGCTGGCGGATTCGCTCCTCGACAAGGGCGTCGCCGACGGCGCGCGCTTCGTCGCCTCGGAAAAGCGCGGGCTGTTCGCCGAGGGCGGAGCGATGTGGAAGCGGCTGCGCGCTCAAGGTGCGCCCGCGTGGGACGACGGCAAGCTCGTGATCTTTCGCCTGCGCTGATGTGGCTCGCGGCCCTGGCCCTCGCCGCCGCGCTCGACTCGAGCGCCTGTAAATTCAAACCCGACCCGCGCCCGATCGAAACCCGTTTGGCCGAAAGACCGCTGGCCTTCGTCGGCACGGTCCTGAGCGTGTCGGAGACCGACGCCGTGGTCTCGTTCTCGATCGAGTCCCCCATCCGCGGCGTGAAGGCCGGGCAGAAAACCGCTGAGGTCGCGCTCAACAAAACGAGCTGCGGCCTCGAGTTCAAGAAGGGCCAGCGCTGGCTGTTCGCCGGCAACGACCAGATGAGCCTGAGCACGGTGCTCGCGGCCGGCCGCTCCTACCTGCGCCCCGCCCCTGAGGCCGAGCTCGACATCCCCAAAGACTGGCGCCTCTGCTCCGCCCCCGAGGACTGCGGCGTCGTGTTCTACGGCTGCTCGGGCCGCTCGGCGGTGGCGAAGGCCAAGCTGAAGGATTCGCAAAAAAAGGCTTGGGCCAAGCGCGGCGACCCGCGCACGCTCAACTGCAAGCCCCTCCAAGGACGCGGCTCCAAGAACCTGATCCTTCCCGAGCCCTATTGCCGCGAAGGCGCCTGCGCCGTGATGGAAGCGGTGCTCCCGCTCGATCCTTTCAAGTAGGCGGGCCGGGCGCGAGACGCCCGGCACAAACGCATCAGCGGAAATCCTTATAGCGTTTAGGGGATCGTCAGGCGGCCGTTGGCCAAGGTCAGGCCCGGCAGTTCGATGGCGAAGGGCGTTTCGGGATTGGGGTAAAGCGGGATCGTCAGTTCCTTGATCTCCCGGAACATCGACAGCGGCACCGCGATCCCCGCGAGATTGACGGACTTGATGTCGACGATCAGGCGCCGGGGATTGTCGACGAGCGTCAGCGCCGCTTCGGCCGTGACGGGCTTGCCGCTGTAGGTGCCGCTCACGCGCACGGTCTTGTCGAGCGCGATGTCCGCCACCTCGAGCCCCTTCACGCGCGCGTTGAGGAAGGCCTTGAGCTCGGCCGCGCCGACATCGAGCGAATTGATCTTGAGGCGCTCCAAGCGCAGGATGCGGATGTCCACCCAGTCGTCCTCGCGATCCTTCTTCGTGATCGGCACGAAGCCGACATTGGTGAGCTCGATGTCGGTGCCGCGCAGGATCAGACCGCGGACGTCGAGCTCGCCCACGTCGAGCGCCATCGTCTTGTAGACCGACTTGTCGGCGTCCCAGTCGCCGAACTTGGCCTTGAGGTCGGTGATGACGACCTTGCCCGCGGTGTAGTGCTGATAGACCAAGGTCTTGCCGAGGTAGGGCCGCTTGAGCACCGCCTTTTGCCGGTAGAGGATCGCGTTGTTGCCGTCCGGCAGCGGCCAGCGCGCGATCTCTTCATAGGCGCGGGAGAACCAGCTCTTCGCATCCTGAATCTCGGCGAGCGCCTCGGGCAGGCCCGCGACGACGTTCGCCGGTCCGACCTTCGGCTCCTTGACGAGGACGAAATCCGACAGCTCGCACAGGCGGCGATTGACGCCGCGCATGCGCACGTGCTCGAGATTGAGGCGGCGCTGCATCCAATGGAAGGTCGGCGCGTTGAAGTAGGTGTCGTTGGCCACCAAGGTCACGTTGCTGATCGCCTTGGCCGGGTCGCGCGCGGAGTCGATCTTGCGCAGGATCTCCTCGGTGCGCCAGTCCTGCTTCGCCGCCGGCCGGTTTTCGAAAAGGCGCAAAGTGTAGTACGGAAGCTCGATGTTCACCGGGCCCACCCAGCCGCCGTAAAAGTTGAAAAGACCGAAGAGCTGCAAGACGACCGCGCCCCAGGTTAAGGATTTGGGCCAGGTCCCGACGAAGGCGATGCCGATCGGCACGAGGCCGGGGATCAGGAAGCGCAGCTGGCGGTTGGGCACGATGGTCCAGAAAATATAGCTGACGGCGACCCAGGCCAGCATGACCCAGCCCTGCTCGCGGTGACGCTTGAATTGGGGAGCGAGCAACCCGATCGTGCCGAGCACCCAGACGAGGGGACCGAACATGTCCGACGCCTGGCCGTAGTAGGTCGTCCAGGCCGCCGGCGACCACGCCGAAATCGCGAAGTCCGAGGACGCCTGCACGAGACGGGAAGGCAGCAGCGCCAGGTGGGCGCCGTACCACGGCGCGCTGAGCGCCACCGAGGCCGCCGCGGCGACGAGCATGATCAGCGCCGAGCGCTTCTCGCGCAACGCCGTCAGCGCGATCCAGTAC
>JAYTIP010000025.1:0-2615 GCA_043731745.1 Elusimicrobiota bacterium
GCCGCCGTCAGCACGGGCTTGAGCTCGGCGACGGTTCCGCCCGTCGTCTCGGTGACGATCCGTCGCTCTTCTTCAAGCGAGGGGTACCCGAGCAGCGACTGTAGGAAAAAGCGGTCGAGTTGAGCTTCGGGGAGGGGATAAGTCCCTTCCTGCTCGATCGGGTTTTGCGTCGCCATGACGAAGAAGGGCTTGGGCAACGCGAGCGTCTGTCCGCCCGCGGTCACCTGGCCTTCCTGCATCGCCTGAAGAAGTGCTGACTGCGTCTTGGGCGGCGTCCGGTTGATTTCGTCGGCGAGCACGAAATTGGCGAACACCGGTCCTTTGATGAAGCGCATGGTGCGGGCGCGCGTCACGGGATCCTCTTGGAGAATTTCCGTGCCGGTCACATCGGAGGGCATCAAGTCGGGCGTAAACTGCACGCGCGAGCTCTGCAGATCAAGAATGCGCGCGAGGCTCGTCACGAGCAAGGTTTTCGCCAGGCCAGGGACGCCCTGAAGCAGGCAATGACCGCGCGCGAACAGGGCAATCAGCACTTCCTCGACCGTTCCTTGCTGGCCGACGATCACCTTCCCCAACTGATCGAGAATGGCGGCTTTCGCGGCGCGCAGGCGCTCGGCCTTGCGGACATCGTCCTTATGATCGCTCATCCCGGTAGGGTAGCGTTTTTGCGCTTCAGGCTCCAGACTATGAGGAAGATCCCGCCGATCCCGGCTCCGGCGGCGACCCCGATCAGAAGTTGCTTGTTCGAAGGGCCTTCGTCCTTGACCGGAATTCTCGGCGTCGCCGCGAGCATGCCGGGCACCGCCATCGGCCCGGCCTTAAGCGCGGCCAACGCGCCGACGAGCAGTTCGTCCGACGCGGGGCCTCTCCCGAACAGCTGATAGCCCCAGTAACTCCACGGCAGGTAGCCCGCCGAAATCTTGTCTCCGGTGGGGGACTTGGCCCACGAGTACACGCCCACGGGCCCCGCCGCCGTCGGGGCTGATCTCACCGGCGCCGCCGCACTCGACGCGGCCCCCGCCGACGCCGCCGCCAGCTCGCCCACGATCGCGGCCTGCTCGGCGGGCTTGGTCGCGTCCACCTCGGACAGCTTCTGGAATAAAATCTCCGATCCCGAGCCCTGGATCACGAGCACGAAGCCCTTCGCCACCTCCGCGTCGACCGGCGCGCGCGCGCGCAACCCGCCTCCGAGCGCGATCTCGAGCTGGCTGTCGAGGCTGCGCGCCACCCCGCTCGTCTGCACGGCCCCCTCGACGCGATCAATCTGCAGCGCGCCGATCAAAGACGGCATCATCGCCTCGGGCGCCGCGCTGGTGAGCACCGCCAGGTGCGCGTCGCCTTTGACGGCGAACACCGCGACCACGAGCCGGTCCGCCCCGCCTTCCTGCGCGCGCACGAGCTGGGCGGTCATCCCGTTGCGGAAGGTCTTGGTCTCCACACGGCCGTTCGTCTTGTAGTCGTGTCCGGACGCGCGGCGCAGGCCCTCGACGACATCGTTGAGATAGTGCCGCACGCTGGCGGGGTTGTCGAGGTTCGCGGCGGGGGCGCGCTTGACGATGAACGAGCTCGTCTCCGGGCCCTTGAGCGCGATGAGCACCTTCGGGATCTTGCCGTCAGCGTCGGCGTCGGACCAGCCGGGGGGAGGATCGATCAGCGGCCCTCCGCGCAGGCCGGCCGCGTGGGCGCTTCCGGCTAGGAGAACGGCGAATAGGGCGCTCTTCACCTGAATCGGTAGTTTACCTCTGTGTTGTTTCATGGATTCGGGTGACGCGCAGCGTAAGCGTCGATCAGCTTGCGGATCATCTTTTGATAAGGCGTGCGATATTTCTGTGCGGCCTTCTTGAAGTAAGCGACGCTCGACTTACTGAGCGTCATCGTGACTTTAACGCTTTCCTCTCTGAAGGCCAACTCTTCCAGGGGGGGCAGGAAATCACTCACCACGCTGGGCTTGCCGAGGGGCTCATCAGTGTATTTGATTTTCTTTTTCATAGAGAGCCTTTCCCTTTCTCCAATAACCCGCGCCGATGATGCGGATCTTGCGATCTCTGTAGGGGAATCGAACGGTCAGAATGCCGCCTGCGACTCGACCGAAGCAATAAAATCGTTTTTCGCTCGTACTGTGCGCAGTATCTTCTGCGATGATTCTTTTGACATCGGCGAAGGCGTACTGGGCCGCTTCGAATGAGACGCCGTGCTTGTTCTGGTTTTCGCGGTTCTTGGCGTCGTCCCACTCGAAATGAACCATGGGGTTATCTAAGTATACATCTGATATGTATATATTGCCATACTAAAGTATGGTTTAACGCCGAGGATGAGCGGCGGCGCCTATCAAGAAATTCCTCACCGAGGCGCCGGCCGCTCTATCCATTAGTTAGGCGCTCCGTTTTTGCTAATTCCCGGTTCTGCTTCAACCAATCCCTCACTGTGGCGGCCCGGGCCTATTTCCACAACGCTAATAATAGCGAGTGGCCGGAAGTTGATGGGCGTGTTTGTCTTCCAACTCACCCTTCCGTGGTATTCAAATGCTGGACCTTCAACTTCCGTAAGTTCCAGCGATCTGCCGAACCAATGTTGTCCATCGATATCGATTAACTCTTTTCCGTCAACTGAGATTG
>JAYTIP010000026.1:0-3251 GCA_043731745.1 Elusimicrobiota bacterium
TCGCGGCGCTTGCTGTCGAAGAAGCCCTGGGCCTCGCCGACGTTGGACTTCCACTTGCCGTCGACGTCGAACTGCTGGAGGCGGCTGTTGGGGTTGTCGGTCACGTACAGGCCGTCCACCTTAGCCGTCTTCGCCACGGCCATGCCGCCGACGCCGCGCGTGACGTCGCCGCCCTTGCCCTTCGCGGTGCCAAATCGCGCCTTCTCCTTGCCCGACGGATCGAGGATCACGTACTGGCTTTCCTTGGGCAGCCACGCGTACAGGTCGTCGCCGAACGGCGCGAGGACCGACGCGGAGACCGGCCAGGTGCGGCTGGGCCCCGACACCGACATCTTGGTCTGCAGATTCATGGGAAGCGGCTTGGTCTTCAGCTTGTTCGTGAGCTCGACGCGGTGGATGCGATTGTTGCCCGTGTCGAGGACGATCAGCAGGCCGTCGGGTGTGATCGCGATGCCCTCGGCCTTCTTCATCTGCCCGACGCCGGATCCGAGCGAGCCGAAGCGGCCCATGATGAAGCCGTCGCCGGACTGCTCGACGACCTTGCCGTTCTTGCCGTCGACGACGTAGAGAAAGCCGTACTGGTCGACCGTGAAGTCGTTGCCGAGCAAAGAGTATTCCTTGACGAACTTGGCCGAGGCGTCGTACTTCTGCATGCGCTCGTTGTTGCGGTCGAGAATGAAGACGTTATCGGACGGGTCGACGGCGATGCGCGTGGGATTGTTGAGCAAGCCCGGTTCTTTGCCGTAGCGGCCGAACAAGAACAGAAGAATGCCTTCGTTGGTGAAGACCTGGATGCGGTTGTTGCCCGTGTCGGAGACGTAGATCCGACCGTCGGCGCCGACGGCGACCGACTCCGGGCTCTTGAGCTTGCCCGGCTCGGAACCCTTTTCGCCGAACGAGTAGACGAAGTTTCCGTCGCGGTCGAAGATCTCGACGCGGTTGTTGCCCGTGTCGGCCACGTACACCTTTCCGCTGGGTCCGACGGCCACGCCACGGGGCCCACTGAAGGCGCCTTGCTGCGATCCCGAGCGGCCGACCGATTTGATCAGCTTGCCGGACATGTCGTACAGGAACAGCATGTTTTTCTTTTCGTCGACGACATAGAGACGATCGGTAGTGGCCGCCGCCGCGACGGGCTTGACCATCTCGTCGCCGTGGATGGGCTCGAGAAATCGGATGGTGTCGTACGCGCGCGCCGGCACGGTCAGCAGCAGCGCGACGGCGAGAATGGTCATGCGGTTCATGCTTTTACGGCCTCCTTAATAAGCTTGTTGACGAGGGCAGGATTCGCCTTGCCCTTGGACAGCTTCATGACGCCGCCCACGATCGAACCGATGGCGGCTTCCTTCCCGCCGCGTAAATCCGCGGCGGCCTTGGGGTTCGCGGCGAGGGCCTGCTGGACCCACTCCATGACTTGCTTGTCGTCGGAGACCTGGGAGAGGCCGAGTTCGTCGACGAGGCTCTTGGGGCTCTTGCCCGTTTCCCACATGCGAGCGAAGACGTCCTTGGCGCCCTTGGAAGATAAGGTCCCGCTCGCAAGCAGGGCGGCGAGCCCGCCCAGGTCGGCGGCCGCAACCGGAGAGCGGTCCACGCTCTTGCCTTCGGCGTTGAGACGGCCCAGCAACTCGGTGGTCAGCAGGTTCGACACGGTTTTAGCGGACCCCGATGGAGCGGCGGCGACGGCCTTCTCGAAGTAATCGGCGAGCAACTGGTCGCTCGTGAGCACCTCGGAGTCGTAGGAGGATAGCCCCAAATCCGCGATAAAGCGAGCCCTTTTTTTGGCCGGAAGCTCGGGCAAGTTCGCCTTGATCCCCGATAGCCAGTGCGCGTCCGCGACGAGCGGGACGAGGTCGGGGTCAGGGAAGTAGCGATAATCGTGCGCGTCTTCCTTCGTGCGCATGGAGCGGCCGGTCTGGGTGTTGGCGTCCCAGAGGCGAGTCTCCTGGACGATCTTTCCGCCGGACTCGATGACTTCCACCTGGCGACGGAACTCGGCCTCGATCGCGTCTTTGACGTTGTGAAAGGAGTTGAGATTCTTCGTCTCGGTGCGCGTGCCGAATTCCTTCTGGCCCACGGGCCGCACCGATACGTTCGCGTCGCAGCGCATCTCGCCTTTCTCCATGTCGCAGCGCGAGGCGCCGGTGAACTGGATGACCTCTTTGAGCGCGGCCAGGTACGCGTAGGCTTCATCGGAAGTACGGATGTCGGGTTCGCTGACGATCTCGATGAGCGGGATTCCCGCGCGGTTCAAGTCGACGAGCGAGCCGTCGAGCTTGGCGCCCCCGGGCAGGTCGTGCACGAGCTTGCCCGCGTCCTCTTCCATGTGGATTCGCGTGATGCCGATCGTTTTCTTGACGCCGCCGACCTCGATGACGAGCTTGCCGTGCTGGGAAAACGGCTGGTCGTACTGCGAGATCTGGTAGGCCTTGGGCAGGTCGGGATAAAAGTAGTTCTTGCGCGCGAAAATCGATTGCTCGGCTATCTGACATTCAAGCGCGAGAGCCGCTTGAAAGGCGAGTTCGACGGCGCGGCGGTTCAAGACGGGCAGCACGCCGGGCTGGGCGGTGCACAGCGGGCAGACGCGGCTATTGGGCGCCTGGCCGAAGCCGTCCGTGCCGCAGCCGCAGAACAGCTTGGTCTTGGTGGCCAGCTGGCAGTGGACTTCGAGTCCGATGACCATCTCGTATTGTTTCATGACTTTCCTAAATATCGCCCGATCAGCTTCAAGTCGCTCGGGTACGATAAAAACTTCTCGGCCCTGCTCGCGGCCACCCATTTGGTGTGCATGATCTCGCTGCCGTCGGGCTTCCCCGTCTTCTCCAGCGGTTCCATGCGGTACCACCGCACCTTCTTGGCTACGGGCCGGCCGTTGCGGTTGAATCGATATCTCACCAAGGCCAGCGGTCCCGTCTTGCGGCATTTCCAGCCGGTCTCTTCCTCGACTTCCCGTAGCGCGGCTTTCAGCGGGGTCTCTTTCTTTTCCAGATGGCCTTTCGGAAAGGTCCACACGACCTTGCCCTGTAAATTCGTCACTTTAACGAGTAAGACCTTTCCGTTCCTGCCGACGATCCCGC
Source organism: Elusimicrobiota bacterium (assembly GCA_043731745.1). Taxonomy (GTDB): domain Bacteria; phylum Elusimicrobiota; class Elusimicrobia; order UBA1565; family UBA9628; genus GWA2-66-18. The sequence goes on from JAYTIP010000026.1 coordinate 3,075, forward strand.
CCGCGGCGTACTCCCTGGCTTCCTTCATCCCTTCAAAACGGCGAACGGCTTAACGGATTCAAAAGCCTTCGCGGCGGACAACATCATTTTTTCCTGGAATACATCCGAGATCAATTGGAGACCGATGGGCATGCCTTTACTTGTCATGCCGCACGGAATCGACACGCTCGCGTTGCC
>JAYTIP010000027.1:0-7446 GCA_043731745.1 Elusimicrobiota bacterium
AAGAGCGAAACCGACTGGCGCTCGTCCCAACTGCGCATCATCGCCGCCGAGGCCGACCGCAAGAAGGCGCTCGTCGAATTCAATATTCTCGTCGACCGGGGCCCGCTCGAGAACGCCGAGCTGACGGTCAACCTTCAGGCAGGCTCGACCGAACTGCCGCGCGTGGACGCGGACCTCGTCCGCGCGCTCGCGCAGCGCCCCGAGATCGTGCGCGCACGCGACGACCTCGACAAGGCGCGCATCTCCGTCGAGCAGTCCGTGCAGGGCGTGCTCCCGACTTTCCGCGTGGACGCGACCTGGACCAAGACGCGTTACGCGTCGTTCGGAGGGAATTTCTCGACCACGCCCAATCCCACGGAGTCGGTCGGCCTCGCGGTGGCTTTGCCGCTGAGCTTCAATCTTTTCACGCAAGGCTGGAGCGTCGCCGCGGCGCGCGCCGAGAAGCGGCGCAGCGAGTGGGCGGTGGCGGCGGCGGAGCGCACGGTGCGCTCGGAGGTGTACGCCACTTACATCAATCTCGAGAAGGTCTCGAGCTCCTACACCGTGGCCCTCCTGAAAGAGGACATTTCCGCCAAGTCGCTCGAGCTCGTGGGCCGGCAGTACCAGCAGGGTGCGGCCGACGCGATCCGCATGAACCAGGCCCAGAACGACTACCTCAACGCCCGCGTCGAGCGCGCGCTGGCCCTGCACGACATTTTCATCGACCGCGCCCAATACCGGCGCGCCGTGGGAGACCCGTTATGGTAAATCTGAGATCGCCGAAGGCGAAATGGCTCGCGGCGGCGGCCGTGGTCGTCGCGCTGAGCGCCGCCGGGTGGAAAAAATACAAGGGCAACTCCGCCAACGGCGGCCCCGCCGTCGTCGCCGCTGAGCGCGGAGACATCGAACTTCACTTCATGGACTCCGGCGAGCTCACGCCGAAGACCTACGTGGACGTGGCACCCAAGGTCTCGGGACGCGTCATCGAGCTGTTCGTCGACGAAGGGACCAAGGTCAAGAAGGGCCAGAAGCTCGCCGTCATCCAGCCGGGGCGCACCGAAGCCGAGGCTTATGTGCCCACCACGCTCACCGCGCCCATCGACGGGGTCGTCATGCGCTACCAGGACCGCAGCTCGAACAACCCGCAGGAGGGCCGTCTGAGCAAGCTCGGCGAGTACGTCACCGGGCTCATGGAGTCGCAGACTCCGACCTATTTGCTCACCGTCGCCGATCTCTCCCGCCTCGTGGTGAAGATGAAGATCTCCGAGATGGACATCTTGAAGCTCCGGGAAGGCATGGAGGTGAAGGTGACGGTCGACGCCGTCGCCGGCCAGGACTTCCCGTCCAAGGTCACCTTGGTCTCGCCTCAAGCGGAGAAGGACGGCAACAACGTCAAGAACTTCAAGGTCGAGGTCACCTTGCTCAAGAGCGACCCGCGCCTCAAGCCCGGGATGACGGCGCGCGTCGACGGCCTGCTTGACTCGCGCAAGAAGGTCCTCAAGATCGCGCTGTCGGCCGTCTTCGAGGAGGGCGGCAAGGAGTACGCGTACCTGACGGGCGGCGCCAAGCCCAAGAAGACGGAGCTAAAACTTGGACTGCGTTCTGAAACGGAGGTCGAGGTGCTCAGCGGTCTCAAAGACGGCGACAAGGCCCTGACCGAAAAGCCCGACGACAAGCCCAAGGCGTGAGCGTGCCTGCGGCCATCGCCGTCGAAGGACTCGAGCGCGTCTACCAGGGCGGCTATCACGCCCTCAAGGGAGTCTCCTTTTCCGTGGCGTCGGGGGAATTTACCGCCATCATGGGGCCCTCGGGTTGCGGCAAGTCCACCTTGCTCAACATACTCGGCCTGCTCGACCGGCCGACGCGCGGGGTCTACCGGCTCGAGGGCGCGGAGACCGCGACGCTCGACGACGCGCGGATCACGGAGCTGCGGCGCGCGCGCATCGGCTTCGTGTTCCAAGCCTTTAATCTGCTGCCGCGCCTGTCCGCCATCGAGAACGTGGCCTTGCCCATGGCGTACGCCGGCGAGGAGGTGGAGCCGCGGCTGAAGCGGGCGACGGAGCTGCTGACGCGCGTGGGCCTCGGGGCGAAACTCCAGAACACGCCGCTGCAACTCTCCGGCGGCGAGCGCCAGCGCGTAGGCATCGCGCGCGCTCTCGCCAACAAGCCCGCGTTGCTGCTCGCCGACGAGCCCACGGGCAACCTCGACTCGAAGTCCTCGGTCGAGATCCTCGCGCTGTTCAAAGAACTCAACGCCGAGGGCATGACCGTGGTGCTCGTCACCCACGATCCCGCAATCGGCGCCGCGGCCGGGCGCGTCATCCGCATCAAGGACGGCGCGCTCGCGTGAACGTCCGCGAGGCTCTGCGCGCCGGGGGGCGCGAGATCATCGCCAACAAGTTCCGCTCGACCTTGTCCTTCACCGCCGTCTCCGTCGGCGTCGCGTCCCTGCTCTATACGATGGCGCAGACGCGCGGCATGCAGGAGGCGCTCGAGCGCAACGTCGTGCTGATGGGCCCCGGCCGCATCGCGATCTCGGCCAAGAACAACTACAAATCGAAGGGGCTCTCGCCGGGGCTGACCTACGCGGACGCCGTCGCGCTCAAGCGGGAACTGCCCGATCTCTACATGGTGCAGCCGATCTCCTCGTTCAGCCTCAAGCTCACGCACGGCCGCACCCAGATCGACGGGGTGAACACGGCCGGCACCACGCCGGACTACCGCTTGCGCGACTGGGTGTTCAAACTGCGCGGGCGCTTCCTCAACGAGTGGGACGTCGACAATCACGCCCGCGTCGTCGTTCTCGTCGAGCCGGCGGGCTGGCTCAAGAAGCCGTTCTGGGCGAGCTTCTGGAGCAACGACAATCCCTATGACGGCTTCGCCAAGCGCCACGACCTTCTCGGCGCCCACATCCGCCTCGAGAACTCCGTCTTCACCGTCGTCGGCGTGCTCACGCCCCCGTACCACGACAAAGATCCCCGTTGGGAGAGCTGGGGAACGCCCAACGCGTTCGTGCCCATCACCACCTTCCAGCAGAGCTTTTCGAGGTGGGGAAACAACCCCGACGCCGTCGATCAGATCGTCGTCGACACGGGAGACGAGAAGACCTTGGCGCCCCGCCACAGGCAGATCGAAGCCATCCTTAAGCGCCGCCACCGCGGCGAGGAGGATGTCGAGATCCACGACCAGCGCGAAGACATCGAAGCCGAGATGGAGAACATGCGCAAATACGTGAAGGCGGGACTGGCCCTGGGAATCGTCGCCCTGCTCGCCGGCGGCATCGGCATCATGAACGTGACTTTGGCGACCATCTTCGCGCGCGTGCGAGAGATCGGCATCCGCCGCGCGATCGGCGCGGAGCGCTCGGACATTCTGGCGCAGTTTCTCCTCGAAGCGGCGCTGCTGGGCGCGGCGGGCGGCGTCGCGGGGGTGGGGCTCGGCATGGGCGGAATCCACTGGCTCAACGGCCTCGGCGGCACGCGCGACTTAGCCGAAATCACCTGGCTTCACTGCGTCGAGGTCACCGCGCTCGCCTCCCTCGTGAGCGCGGGCTTCGCGCTGATCCCGGCCTACCGGGCCTCGCGCCTGGACCCCGTCGAGGCGCTGAAGGCCGAATGAAGATCTCCGAATTGGCCCGCTCGGCCACGGTCGAGATCCGCGCGCACAAGACGCGCAGTTTCATGACGAGCCTCTCGCTCGCCATCGGCATCGCCGCCATGCTGTTCACCTTCTCCCAGACCGCGGGCATGATGAAGCGTTACGGTGAGGCTTTGCGCCTCGCGGGGCCGGGCCGGCTCGTGATCTCCGCCAAAAATAACTATATCTCGAAAGGACTCTCCCCGGGCCTGACCTACGCCGACGCGGTCGCCATACGCCGGCAATACCCGGAGCTGTACATGGTCTCGCCGCAGAACGAATCCTGGCGCACGGCGGGCCGTCTGGACCGGTTTCACAACGACGGTTTGCATGTGTACGGCATCACGCCGGATTGGGCGAAGCGCGATTGGGTGTACGAGATGCGCGGGCGGTTCCTCAACAATCGCGACCTGGAAACGAGCGCGCGCGTCTGCATCCTCGTCGAAGCCGGCTCCTGGATCAAGAAGCCCTTCTGGGCGCGCTGGATGCCGGAGGCCGCGCTGACCAAGTACATCTCCCGTCACGACCCGGTGGGCCGCTCCATCATGCTCGGCGAGCATCTGTTCACCGTCGTGGGCGTGATCAAGGAACCGCCCAAGGACATCGATCCGCGTTGGTTCCGTTCGTGGGGCGGCGAAGGCCTGGCGTTGGTGCCGTCGACCGCCTTCATGCGTTTTCTAATTCCGTCCTATCAGAAAAACCCCGAGGTCATCCAGAAGATCAACGTCGACACCGGCGACGAGGCCACGGCGTCCGCCTACCTCCAGCGCCTCAAGAAGATGGTGAAGGCGCGCCATCGCGGCGAGGAAGACTTCGAGATCAAGGATTACCGCGAGATCATGCAGAGCGCGCTCAAGCAGATGAAGGAGTTCGTGCTCTCGATCATGATCATCGGCCTCATCGCGATCCTGGCCTCGGGGATCGGGATCATGAATGTGACCTTGGCCACTATTTTCTCGCGCGTGCGCGAGATCGGGATTCGCCGCGCGCTCGGCGCCACACGCGCCGACATCGTCTGGCAGTTCGTGAGCGAGGCGATGATGCTCGGCGTTCTGGGCGGAGTCGGCGGGACCGTCTTGGGCGTGCTCGGAATCTGGTACCTGGCCCCGAAGGAGGAGCGCATGCTCCAGATCAGCCCGCTGCATGTTGCGGGGGCGCTGCTCATCGCGCTCGGTACCGGCTTTTTATTCGCCCTGTATCCGGCGTGGAAGGCTTCTCGCTTCGATCCCGTCGAAGCGCTTCACTACGAGTAGAGCCGTCCGCGCAATTAGTATTATTGACTCATGACCACCGCCGCCCCCGCCTTCGAAACCTTCCAACTCCGGCCCCGTCGCGCCGTTTATCTCCGCCCCGGATCCGCGTCCTTCGAGGGCGTCGAGACGCTCGAGGCGATGGACGCCGCGTACCGCGCCCTGTGCGCGATGATGTACAACTTCGTGCACGGCTCGGGACATCCCGGCGGCAGCATCTCCTCGGGGCGCATCGTCTCGGCGCTGATGTACCAAAACCTCCGCTACGACTTCTCTCGTCCCGACTCGATCGACAACGACATGCTCGTCTACGCGGCCGGCCACAAGGCCATGGGCCTGTACGGCATCTACGCCCTGCGCGACGAGTGGATGCGCATCGCGCGCCCCGACCTCCTGCCCGAGGAGCGCCGCCGCATCCGCCTCGAGGACCTGCTCGGCTTCCGTCGCAACCCGACCCAGCCCACGCCTCTGTTCAAGCAGTTCAAGTCCATGGCGCTCGACGGCCATCCGACGCCGATGACCCCGTTCGTCACCGTCGCGACCGGCGCCTCCGGCGTCGGCGACTGCTCGGCCGTGGGCCTGGCGATCTCGGCGATGGACGCGTTCGGCCCGAAGGGGCCGCGCGTGCACATTCTCGAGGGCGAGGGCGGCATGACGGCGGGACGCGTGCACGAGGCCTTGGCCACGGCGGCGACCGCGGGCCTGTCCAACGCGATCATGCACCTCGACTGGAACCAGAGCTCGATCGACTCCGACCGCGTCACGGCCGAGGGCGACAAGCCGGGCGACTATGTGCAGTGGGATCTGCGCGAGCTGCTGTACCTCAACGATTGGAACCTCATCGAGGCCGGCGACGGCAGCGACTTCCGCAAAGTCCTGGCCGCCCAGCAGGCCGCGCTCGAACTCGACAACGGCCAGCCGACCGCCATCGTCTATCGCACGACCAAGGGCTGGAAATACGGCATCGAGGGCAAGGCCTCGCACGGCGCGGGTCACGCCTACTGCTCCGAGGCGTACTACAAGGCCGTCGAGCCCTTCGAGCTCGCTTTCGGGGTGAAGCTGCCCCGCATCGACCCGGCGGACAAGGCGCCTGAGAAAGTCGAAGCCGCCTACTGGGAGACCTTGCTCGCGATGCGCAAAGCCTTCGAGACCGCGCGTCCCGAGGTCGCGAAGTTCGCCTCCGCACGCGTCGTCGAACGCGGACAGGCCGTGACGAAGGGCCGGACCGTGCGTGCGGGCGGACCCGATCTCGACGCGCTCTATCAATCCGACCTCGTCCCCGAGGTCTGCCCCGCCGAGCTCAAATTCGAGGCGGGCAAGCCTTCGACCTTGCGCGGCGCCCTGGGCTCGACTTTGGGCTTCCTCAACGGCGTCACCAAGGGTGCCATCATCGCCTGCGCGGCGGACCTGGCCGAGTCGACGAGCGTCTCCCCGATCGGCAAAGCCTTCGGCAAGGGCTGGTTCCACGCCAAGACGAATCCCGGCGCGCGCATGATCTCCGTCGGCGGCATCTGCGAGGACGGCATGGGCGGCGTCATGGCCGGGGCGTCGAGCCTCGGCGTGCACATCGGCGTGTCGAGCTCCTACTCGGCCTTCATCGCCCCGCTCGAGCATGTCCCCGCGCGACTTCACGCCATCGGCCAGCAGATGCGACATGAGGCGACGGGCGAGCCCTACCGCGTCTGGATCATGGTCAACGCCCACGCGGGCCCGATGACGGGCGAGGACGGCCCGACGCACGCCTGCCCTCAGCCTCTGCAGGTCCTGCAGGATAATTTCCCGCGCGGCTCGATGATCACCTTGACGCCTTGGGATCCCCAAGAGCTGTGGCCCCTGATCATCGCCTCCCTGCGCGCTCGCCCGGCGGTGCTCGCTCCGTTCGTGACGCGCCCGTCCTGCCCCGTGCCCGACCGCGAGAAACTGGGTCTTCCTCCCGCGCACGCGGCCGTCAAGGGTATTTACGCGGTTCGACGCGGCGGCAAAGCCGCGGTCGTCCTGCAGGGGCACGGCGTCGCGCACCATTTCATGCGCGATGTGCTGCCCAAGCTCGACGCCGCGGGGATCAAGCTCTCGGTGTACTATGTGACGAGCGTCGAGCTCTTCGACCGCCTGCCGCCGTCCGAGAAGAAGGCGCTGTTCCCGCCGGAGACTGCGTTCAACTCGATGGGCATCACCGACTTCACCTTGCCCACGATGTGGCGCTGGGTGCGCTCCGACGAGGGGCTTGCCGCGAGCCTCACGCCGCAGCGCCTGGGTTACCTGGGCAGCGGCTCGGGCGACCAGGTGCTCGAGCAGGCGGGCCTGACCGGCCCCGGACAGCTCGCCGCGATCACGGCCTGGGTTAAGAGCGTCGAGTCGCGCTGAGCGGCGTCTTGAGCTTGTTGGCCCATTGCGCCTCGAAGCGCTGCTGGGGTATGTCCATCGCGGCCTTGAGCGTGCCCGCCTCGAGCATGCGCTGATCTTTGCCGGGCAGCAGCTTTCCCAAAGCGCGGCGGCCGCCCGGAAATACCTCGAGAATGCCCGACAGCGCGCGCGCGTAGCCCGCCGGCTCGTGCAGGCGCGTCCAGCCGTCGAGCAGGCA
>JAYTIP010000028.1:0-4823 GCA_043731745.1 Elusimicrobiota bacterium
CCGGCCTCGTGGTTGTTCCAATAGGCGTTGTGGAAGGGCGGCTCGGTGCCCGCGTTGCACACGACGGAGAACTGCTCGTCCGTCAGCTTTTTCTTGAGCTCTTCTTTCGACGGCTTGGAATATTCGGGCATCTTAGCCTCCTTCTTATGGGGCGCGGGCGCGGCGAAAACCGCTGCCGGCGCCAACAATAGCGCGACGAGAAGCGTCATCATTCGGGTCATCATAGCACTCATGAGTGATTGGAGTCGGCCATCCATGACACCCCCAAAGCAAAGTGATAGGATGAAATTATGGAAACGGGTTCTGTCGGTTACGGCGCGGCGTTTCTCGGCGGCCTGCTGTCTTTCCTGTCGCCGTGCGTCCTCCCCTTAGTCCCGGGCTATGTCTCCTTCATGTCCGGCCTGACGCTCGAGGAGTTATCGAAGGAGGCCGTCGAAGGCGATCCCGTGCGCCACGCGGGCTGGGAATCGTTGTTCTTCGTCGCCGGCTTCGCGCTGGTCTTTACGATGCTCGGCGCCACCGCGACGACCGTGGGCCGGGTGCTCGCCGAGCAGGCCGCGATCGTTTCCAAAATCGCGGGCGCCGTCGTGATCTTGTTCGGCCTGCACATGACCGGGTTATTGCCCATCAAGTGGCTGTACTATCAGAAGCGCGCGAACCTCGCCTCCTTCAAGCCGGGCTACGCGGGCTCCTTCCTGATGGGGCTCGCGTTCGCCTTCGGCTGGACGCCGTGCATCGGCCCGGTCCTCGGCACCATCCTCTCGCTGGCGGCGACGCGAGAGACCGTCGGCCAGGGCATGGGCCTTCTGTTCGTCTACTCGCTCGGCCTCGGAATCCCCTTCATCGCGACGGCCTTCGCGATCGGCCTTTTCCTGCGCTTCTTCGCGCGCTATAAGAAGCACATCCGCACCGGCGAGATCATCGCGGGAGGCTTGCTCATCATCATCGGCCTCCTGATGTTCTTCGACAAGCTTAAGCTCCTTAACAGCTACCTACCGATCAAATGAAAAACATTCTTCGATACAGCATCGTTCTGGCCGTCGCCCTATCCTGGGCCTGCACCCCGACCGGCCCCGTCGGCCCGGTCGAAACCTCCGCGGCGCTCACCGGCCAGTCGCTCGACGGCAAGAAGATCGACCTCGCCGATTATAAAGGCAAGGTCGTGCTCGTCGACTTCTGGGCCACCTGGTGCGATCCGTGCAAGGCGGAAATCCCGGAGCTCATCAAACTTCAGGGCGAGTACGGGCCGAAGGGCTTCGCCGTCATCGGCGTCTCGATGGATGAGGACGCCGCCGAAGTGCCGCCCTTCGTGAAGAAAGCGAAGTTCAACTATCCCGTGATCCTCAACGGCAGCGAGCGCGCGCCCAAAGGCTGGGTCGTGCCCGGCCTACCCACCGCCTACCTGATCGGACGCGACGGCAAGGTCCTCACGCGGACCTTCGGCGTGAAATCGTTCACGAAACTCCGCCTCGACCTCGACGCCGCGCTTGGCCAGAAATAACCTCTTCGCGCTGATTCTCCTGCTCGCGTGCGCTCCGGCGCGCGCCGAGGGCCTGCAGGTTTTCCCCAAGGCCGACGAGATTTTCCCGAAGCTGCTCGCCGCGCCCAAGCAGTTCCAGCTCGGCGTCTCGCGTTACTCGATTTACGAGCGGACCTACTCAGATCTGTCGCTCGGCCACTCATGGGGCCTCCTGCGCGGCCGCGCGGGCGACCAGCTCTGGCAGTGGCAGTGGGACGCGCGCGCGATGTCATTCTCGCGCTGGGGCGAGGGGCGCCTGGAAGCCGTGGACTACATGGCCGAGCTGCCCGTCAGCGTGCGCCGCGGCGATGTGAGCGCCGTCGGCTCCCTTTTCCACGAGAACTCGCACCTCGGCGACGACAACATCCGCCGCACGGGCCGAGCCCCCGTGCGCACGACGGAAACCGGCCTGCGCGTTTTATTGGCCCTTGAACCTTGGACCTTTTTACGCGCCTACGGCGGCGCTTCCTATCTGCTCGACACGGCCCCCTCGCCCAAGCGCGGCGGCCTGCAGGGCGGTCTCGAGCTCATGAGCGAGGATCTCAAGCTCGTGAAAGACTATCCGCTTCGCGTCTATGTCGCCGAGGACCTGCAGCTGCCCGAACGCGTGGCCTACAACGCGAACTCGCGCCTGGCCCTGGGCGTCAAGATCGGCTTCAAGCAATCCCAGAAGTCGATGCGCGTGCAGGCGGGCTACTACTCCGGCCACTCCTACTACGGCCAGTTCCAGGCCGACCGCGAGCATTTCGCGGACCTGTCCGTCATCCTCGAGCTTTGATAGGATAAAAGCATGAACGCGCTCACCGTCAGCGTCGTCGTGCCCGCCTACAACGAAGCCGAGGCCATCGGCCCGGTGATGGCCGACCTGCACGCCGAGCTTAAGAAGCGCGGGCTGACCTTCGAGATCATCGTCGTCGACGACGGATCGACCGACGGGACCGCCGTCGCGGTCAAGCCCGAGCACGCGCGCGTCATCTCACACCCGACCAACGGCGGCTACGGCCGCGCGCTTCTCACCGGCATCCAGGCTGCCAAGCACGAGTGGGTGCTGATGATCGACGCCGACGGATCCTACCCCCCTTCCGAGATTCTCAAGCTGCTCGACTTCGCGCCCGCCTTCGACCTCGTCATCGGCGCCCGCGAGGGCGCCCACTTCTGGGGCACGCCCACGAAGGCGTTCCTGCGCTGGGTGTACCTGAGGCTTGCGAGCTTCGTCTCCGGCCAGCGCGTCCCCGACGCCAACTCGGGCCTGCGCCTCGTGCGCAAGAATCTCGTGGACCAGCAGGCGCTCGTGCGCTGCCTCGGCTACTCGTTTACCACGACGATGACGCTGTCCTTCCTCATGCAGGGGCGCTTCGTCAAATACATGCCCATCGAATTCCGCGCGCGCTCCGGCGGCCACTCGAAGGTCAAGCCCTTCCGCGACATCCTACGCACGCTCCAGCTCATGACCCAGGTCATGATCATCTACAACCCGCTCAAGCTGTTCGTGACCATCGCGCTGCTACTCGTGCTCAAGGCGGTCGCCCTCTTCGCCTTGGCCGTGCTCTGGAACAACCCGCTGTTCCTGCTCTGCTCCGCGATCGCCTCGGCCTGCGCGCTGTTCGCCTTCACCGCCGGCTGCGTGCTCGACTCCATGCGCATGCACGGCCAGTGGCGGCCGTAAACCTCGTCGTCGGCTCCGGTCCCTCGGGAGTCGCCGCGGCCTCCGCCCTCCTCGACGCGGGTAAGACCGTCGTCATGCTCGACATCGGGCGCACGCTCGAAGCCGAGCCCGGTCGCGCGGAGCGCGAAAGGGGTCAGGCTTACCGGTATTTGCGGTATTCCGGCGGCGATCCGGCCCGGAAGCTGGCATTCGGATCTTCTTATCCGTATTTGACCGACCGCGAGGCGGGTATTGAGCAGCGCGGCACGCGCTGCCTGGCGTCCGGCGGCAAGGGCGGGTTGTCGGCGGTGTGGGGCGCCTCGGTGCTGCCCTTCCCGGATGAGGAGATTTCAGACTGGCCGATTGCGGCGAAGGACTTACATCCGCACTACGCGAAGACCGCGGCCATCCTGGGAATAGCCGGCGTGTCGGACGGCCTGGCTGGGCGATTCCCGTTTTATGCGCCGCCTGCGGCGGCGTTGAGGCCCTCGCTGCAAGCCCAATCAGTCATGGCCAAATTTTCAGAAAACAAAGACGAGCTTGGGGCCAACGGATTCAGCTTCGGTCAAGCAAGACATGCCGCCGACGCCTCGGCCTGCGCTTACGACGGCTTGTGCCTGATGGGCTGCGAAGCGACCTGGAATGCGGCGGACGCCGTCGAGGTGCTGAAGAAGCGAGCGGGTTTTACCTATCATGGCGGCGTCCGCGTCCTTTCGATCGAAGAGCGCGAAGGCGGTATCCGGCTCCACCTCGCTCCCGTCGGCGGTTCACGCACCGTCATCGACGGCGACGCCGTGTTTCTCGGCGCGGGGCCGCTGGCCACCGCGCGCCTGATCGCCGGCTCGTTCGGCGCGCCCGACGCCGGTCTTCCGCTCCTATCCCAGCCTTACTTCGTGCTGCCGCTGCTCCTCGACCGCGACGTGCCGGGAGCGCCGGAAGAAAAGCTCCACGCCCTCGCTCAAGTTTATCTGGAGCTCGACGACCGCGACGTGTCGAAGCATCTCGTCCACCTTCAGGTTTACGGCCACAATCACGTGATCGCCGAGAAGCTGGAGAACGCGGCGCGCTGGGCGGGGCCGTTCGCCGGAGCGGTCGAGCGGCATTTCGCGCCGCGGCTCATGGCGATCCAGGGTTACCTGCACTCCGACGAGGGCACGCCGGTCACGATCAACGCCGCGGGACGCGGCGAAGACTGCGTTCTAACGCTCAAAGCGGGCTCGTCGTCCAAAACCAAGGCCGCGGTCGCGAAGGTCTCGTCGAAGCTGTCCGCGAATGCGGCAGTTCTCGGCTTCAATCCCCTTTCGTTCATGATCAAACACGGCGTCCCGGGCGAAGGCAATCACGTCGGCTGCTCGTTCCCGATGAAGAAGAGCCCCGCGGCCTGGCAAACGGATCGCCAAGGTCGCCTGCACGGCCATGACCGGATTCATCTGATCGATTCATCCGTGCTTCCTTCCCTTCCCGCCACAACCCTCACCTACGCGGTCATGGCCAACGCGTCGCGCATCGCGACCGAAGCCGCGAAGGCCTGATCCACTACTGATAATCACTGTCCCCGGGGACAGTCGACGGCGCAGGACCCCGTTCATCGGGCTCTTGAGCCAGTGATTATTAGTCGTAATCGCGTAACTGTTTCCAGGAAACAGTGATTGTCAGCAG
>JAYTIP010000029.1:0-3647 GCA_043731745.1 Elusimicrobiota bacterium
CCGCCCGCGTCGAGCTGGCGCTCTACGAGCTCAACGAACGAGCCGCGCCCCGCCTTATCGCCCGTCTGGTCGCCCCGCTGAGGAAATGAAGGGCCCCCCGCGCCGAGAGCGGGGGGCCCCAATACGATTCCGGCTTTGTTTGCGCTACTGCACGCCCGTCTCCGTCTGCGACATCACGCTTCGCACGCGCTCCAGACCCCCCGTGAGCTCGGCTTTCAGCACCGGCTCCGTCTCCACCTGCAACCGCCCCGCCAGCAGGCCCTCTCCTTGCTTCGCGTCGACGAGCTTCGCGATGACCGCCTTTTTCACGGCGACCGCCGCGTAGCGACGCGTGTCGGGGTCGGGGCTCTGCAGGGCCTTCTCGACGTGCGCGATCCCGGTCTTGACCAACGCCGGCCGCGCCGACATCGCGATCATGCCGCGGCGAAGCTGCGCCTTGTCCGCGGACTTGAGGTGTTCGTCGAGGAGCGCCGGGCTGATCCACGGGAGCTTGCCCGCGGAGTCGATCATGCCGACGGCCTCCAGGCGCTCGAGCGACTTGCCGATGAGCTCGGGGTCGCGGTAGTCCTGGAGGGAGATCACGCAGGCGGCGATGAGCCTCGCACTATCGGTAGAAGTCATCATCGCGACGATCGCGTCCTTCGCCTTCACCCCGCCAGTGCGGCGCAGGACGGAGGGGAGGATTGCGTCGGGAACGAGCCCCTTGTCGCCGAGCTCCTTGACCTTCGCGTAGACGGCCGAGCCGCGCACGCCCGTCGGCGCGCCGACGCGCTTGAGCGCCTCGAGACGGATTTCCGCGGGACCGTCGTCCATCGCCTTGAGGACGAAGTCGCGGCTCGTCTTGCCCGGGACGCGACCGGCGAGGAAGCCGACCGCGCGGCGGCGGAGCTCGATGTCCTGAGGACCGCCGTCGCCGGGCTTGTCGAGAACGGCGACGATCGTCTTCGCCAAGGTCTCGGCGGTGACGGAATCGATTTCCTCGCCGTCGAACTCCGGCGACTCGAGGGCGGCCAGGAGGCTGCCCAGGTGCGCGGTCTTATCGGCTTCCGCGGCGACCTCGGCGTTGGCGATGTAGGCGTCGATCGCGGAATCGACGGTGCGCTCGGGCCGCGTTTCGGCCTGGAGCTTGGGCAGGATGCGGGCGGGCGGAGCGGGGGTGGCGGCGAGCTTGGACAGCTCGTTGTACTTCTGGCCGAAGCCCGCGGCGACGAGGACGACGAGGCTGACACCGGCGACGGTTTCGATGCGGTTCATAAAGCGTTCTCCGGACGCTTCGGGCCTCTGATGCGAAGCGGGCCTGCGTCCGAAGATGATACGCGCGCGCTCGCGCGGAACTTACGCCTGGGGGGAGCGTTTGCGGCGGGCGGTCGGGGTGGGCAGGCCGGAGACGGCGCGATAAGAGTCGCGCGCGATCAGCAACTCCTCGTTGGTCGGGATCACGAAGGCCTTGAGCTTGGAGCCGTCCTTGGTGATCGGGCCGGCCTTGCCGCCGGTCAGCGCGGCGTTGCGCTTCTCGTCGAGCTCGAGGCCGAGGCACTCGAGCCCCGCGCAGACACGGCGGCGCACCTCGGCGGAATTCTCGCCGATGCCGCCGGAGAAGATCATGGCGTCCGCTCCGCCGAGCTCGGCGTGATAGGCGCCGACGCGGCGGCGCACGCTGGCGCAGAACGATTCGACGGCGAGGCGCGCGCGGCGGTCGCCGTTCTCGCGCTCCTCTTCGAGTAGTTCGCGCATGTCGCTCGTCAATCCGGACAGGCCGAGCAGGCCCGATTCCTTGTTGAGGATCGTGATGATCTCGGAAAGCCCGAGGCCCTCCTTGTGAGCGAGGAACTCGAGGACGGTCGCGTCCACGTCTCCGGCGCGCGTGCCCATGATCAAGCCCTCGAGCGGCGTGAAGCCCATCGAGGTGTTGATCGACTCGCCGGCCTTGATCGCGGCCGCCGAGCAGCCGTTGCCGAGGTGCAAAGTCACGATCTTCACTTTTTCTTTCGGCAAACCGAGCATGGTCCGGTAGCGGTAAGCGAGGTAGCGGTGCGAGGTGCCGTGAAAGCCGTAGCGCCTGATCTTATGGCGGCGATAGTAGTGATAAGGAATTCCGTACAGGTAAGCCGTCTCGGGCATCGTCGCGTGGAAGGCGGTGTCGAACACGGCGATCTGAGGGACGCCGGGACCGAGCACCTCCTGCGCTGCTCGGATGCCCTTGAGGTTCGCCGGGTTGTGAAGGGGCGCGAGCTCGACGCAGCTCTCGATGCCTTTGATCACGGCGGCGTCGATGCGCACGGACTCGCTGAACTTCTCGCCGCCGTGCACGACGCGGTGGCCCACCGCGTGGATGTCCGCGGCCGAGCGCACGCCTTCGATCCCGGATTCCGGGGAGATGGCCCAGCGCACGATCCGCTCGAGCGCCGCCCGGGTATCGCGCAGGGATTCCTCGCTGCGGTAGGCCGGCCGGCCGACGGCCTCGAAGGTGATCATCGAGAGGCTGCCCAGGCGTTCGATCAGGCCCTTGGCCAGGCAGCGGTCGGAGTCGGCCTTGATGCGCTCCGCGTCGGTGGCTATCACCTGAAACTTGATCGAGGACGAGCCGCAGTTGAGAACGAGGACGTTCATGGAGTCCGGTTCTTCTCGACCCAACTCCAAAAGGCGGGATTCAGAGCCCGGTACGACGCGGCGTGTCCCGCGGGCGTCAAGCTGAAAAACTCGGTCTCGAACGCCTTGACCCGGGCCCGGTCGTTGCCGAGTACCGGCACGCCGCGGGCGTACAGGCGCCCCATTTCCTCGATCGACCCGTACAACGCGCGTACGCGGGCGTCGAAGGCGTCGCGATCGGCCGTGGGCAGCTTCGGCTCCGGGATGTAGGCTCCTCTCTGCGCGCGCCGCGCGCACTGCGTCACTTGACCGTCGGGGTCGAACGCGGCGTCGCCTTCGGCATCGCGGATCTTGATACCCGTCTTCGCGTTGCCTTCCCAGCCCCGGAAGAAGACGCGGTATTTAAGGCGGCCGTCGACCAGCGCGGGCACGGGCAGGGAGGGGGACCATTCGCCTGGGATCTCGGTCGAACAGGGCGGCTGCAGGCCGATGCGCTCGGCCAAGAGCTGAAACGGCGAGCGAAGCTCCTTGTATTCAGGCTCGGACTTCGTACAAGCCGTGGCGAGCAATAGGATCGACAGCGCCGCCGCCTTCATCGGACCTCCGCGAAATTGCCGCGCCAAGATTTGAGGAACTTGGTCCATGGTATGAATCTTCCGGCCCCCGGTACAGGCGTACCTGAATCGTTGACGTAGACGCCGAGGATCTTTCCGTTGTCCTTGATCAGCTCGGCACCGGTGATGAGGATGGAGTGCCCGGCCGGGACTCCGGTGTTGTCGCCCCAGAAGATGTCGGCGTCGACGCTCGCTTGGATAGTCCCGCCGCGTTTGACCGCGGCCTCGAGTTCGGCTCGGGTCGCGGGGTTCTTCTTGACGACCGTCATGCCGCGTTCGATGAGCAGGCTGCCGTTGTACTCCGGCGCGGTGCCGTCTTTCATGAAGCCGCGAGCTTTCGACTCGGCGATCAGCGCCCTCTCCTGACTGCGCGCGGTTTCTCCCGGCTGCAGCAGTCCGTGCGCCTGGAGTATCTGCGCTTGAACGGCGACCGCGCAGCTCGCT
>JAYTIP010000030.1:0-8863 GCA_043731745.1 Elusimicrobiota bacterium
GTTCGAGGCCGGTTTAAAGTCTTAAGCGTTCTTGCCGCACTTGCGCGGGAACACGCAGGTGGTGAACTGGGCGACTTCGACGGATATGACGGAAAAATCGTCCGCCGGAACGGCGGTCGCGTTCTTGCAGACGTTGGGCCACACGCAGGGCCGGAACTGGGCGACGACCGGGGCGGCTTCGGTTTTGCAGACGTTCGGCCAGACGCAGGTCCGGACCTGGGCGACGGCCTGAACGGAGGCCGCGACTTCGTTGCAGACGTTGGGCCACACGCAGGGCTTGAACTGGGCCGTCTGGGTGGGCTGGGTGTTCGCGAGCGAGAGAGTCAGTAGGAGAAGGTTGATCATGTAGACAGTATACGCCTCATCGATTTTTTCTCCGATGAGAGTCGTCAACCTCACCCCTTGATGTCCCTCATTGATCTAGGTCAAAGGTCCTATGACGATGGCGCGTCGGACCTATGACGCTCCAGAGCGAAAGGCTCAGGGAGCATCGTCACACGGCGCGGGATTACGAGGCGGAGCCGGCGAGCGCGCGCAGGCGCTCTTCAGACAGGATCAGGAGATCCTTGTCCTTTTTGCGCAGAACATCGCGCTCTTCGAAGTCCTTGAGCAGGCGCACCGTGGTCTCGATGGTGAGGCCCGCCATCTCGGCCAGGTCGCGGCGCTTGATGCCGGCGACGATCGCGTAGGGCTTCTTGACGACCATCATGCGGATCAAGGTGTCGGCCAGGCGGCCGCGTGCGGGCTTGAAGGCGATGTCGCGGGCCTTGTTCTCGCCGCGGCGCACGTCCTTGGCGAGCTCCTTGAGGAGCGCGTGCGACCCATGGGGGTATTTCGCGAGGAAGTTGTAGAAGGTGTTCTTGTCGATCATGGACACCACGCTCGGCTCGAGCGCTTCGCCGGTGCCCGTGTAGGCGCCGTCGTCGGCGAGCAAGGTCACATGGCCGAGCAGGTCTCCGGGCGACTCGACGCGGGTCGTGAGCTGCTGGCCGGTGCGGCTCGATTTGTAGACCTTTACCTTGCCGGTGCAGACGACGTACAGGCCCTGGGGCATCGCGCCTTCGTGGAAGACGACCTCGCCGCGCTTGAAGGGGTTCGCGAGACGGATCTCGCGCCAGGCTTTCTTCGACTCCTTCGTGCCGAGGAGGTCGTAAAAGCAGTTCTTCTTAAACGGGCACCAGTCGCAGTTGGGAGCGTCGCGCTTCGAGTAAGGCACAAGTCATAATAGCAATTTACGGAAGCGGAGGCAGTACCACCATCTCTTCCGCTCCCCCCGCCCCCACGCCCGCCGCGGGAAAGACCGACGCGTAGCGCGGCGCGGCGTCGGCGCCGCGGGCGACGGTCGCGAGATCGCCGGAGAGGGCCCGGCGCGTCCCGTCGGCGCCCAGCAAGTGAGCGCCTTCCCAGCGGCCCCCGCTCAGGCGGGTGCGCGTCGCGAGCGCGGCGTGCCCTTCGTTGCCCCGGCGAACGCCGCCTTCGACGCGGAATTGATCGATCGAATGGACCCTTTTAAAGGAGAGCGCCTTACGCCGGCCCTCGTCGTCGAGTAGTCCCGGAACCGCGAAGTCGAAGCCGGCCGACGCCGCGCGCGCGCCGGCGCGACGCACGGACAGGCGCGCGCTTCCGTCTGGGAGTGCGCGCAAGGTCAACGCGAAGCGCTCGCCGGGGCGCAGATAGAGGTTGTCCGGGGCGCCGACTTTGGGATTATTCCAGCCGCCCTTGCTCGTGCGCCAATAGATCCGGTACGCGAACTTCCCCGTGTCGCGGCCGGTGTCGTCGTAAACGCGGTCCCAGGTCAGGCCCGCGTCGACCTCGGCGCCGTCGGCGTGCAGACCGAGGTAGATGTCAGGGCGATCGAGAGGCCCGCTTTTATAAGCCTCTTCGCCGGGTCCGGCCTCGTGCTCGCGCGCGGGATCGAAGACGGGCTTGGGCAGGACGCCCCAGGCTTCGATGCCTTCGTCCGAGGTCCCCGTCGGTCCGACGACCTTGCGGTACCACGCGCCGCGCGTGCCGTCGACGGTGAAGCGGGGTTTCGCGGCGGCGGCGAGGGCCGAAGCGGCGGCGAAGGTGCCGTCCAGTTCGCCGGCCGAGGCCGGGATGATCGCGAGCAGGAAAAGTCCGGCCAACATGGTCCCTCCTGACGGCGGCGGACGCTTAGCGCAGGGCGACTTTGTCGGAGTACTGGGCGACCAAGGTGCGGAAGGAGGGCAGATCGCGCACCGCTTCCATCTCGGTGTCGGTCTTGGCCTGCATCACGAAGCGGCGCAGGTCGTTGGGGCCCGCGCAGGCCTTGAAGGACTCGCCCAGGGCGTTGAGCGCGACCGCGGTTTTGCCCGACATCGCGTAGGCCAAGGCGATCTGGTAGTGCGCCGACGGGTTCATCGGGTTCTGCTGCAGCGACTTCTGGAGCGAGCGGATGGCGACATCGGACTGGCCGATCTTGTTGTAGGCCGTCCCGATCTTCTCGTACACCTGGGCGGTCTGCGGCGCGCCCAAGGTCATGCGCTCCTGGTCGAGCGACAGCGCCTCGTTGTACTCGGAGACGGCGGACAGGTAGCGGCGGAACTTGAACTCGATGTTGCCCGACGCGATCTTCTCGAGCACCTGGGCGTCCTGGGCCGGGGCGACGGGCTTGACCGGGATGTCGCGCACGGAGTCGCGCAGGTCCTCGTTGCGGGCGTCGGCGACGAGCGTGCCGTCCTCGACGGAGCCGATGCCCAGCGCCTTGCGGGACGCGGCGTCGGCGATGAGCGGCGCGAAAGCGGGATCGCGGCGGACGGCCTCGCGCAGCTGCTTGCCCTGGCCGTTCTTCATGGCCTTGGTCATGGCGAGGTCGATGTTGGAAACGGCCTTGGCCGAATCGCCCATCTTGAGACGAAGGCGGGCGGCGTTCATCGGGATCAGGGCCTTGTCCGGGGCGGCGCGGAAAGCCATCTTGTACGAGTCCAAGGCCTTGTCGTAGGACTGCACGGCCTCGTAGCACAGGGCCATCGAGAAGTACAGGCGCGAGGCGTCGGGCAACGCCTTCAGCTCCGGGTCGAGGCCCAGGGCCATCGCGTAGGCGTCGATCGCGGACTGCGCGTCGTCGCGGTCGGCGGCTTCGGTCGAGCCCATCTTGAAGCCGCGCTGGTAGTGCGCCCAGCCGAGGAGGAAGTAGCTCGACACCGAGCCCTCTTTGCGCACCGCTTTGTTGAAATTGGAGATCGCCGCCGAGCTCTCGCCGGCGTCGAGGTTGGCGAGGCCTTCGGACATGAAGCGCTGGGCCTCTTTGTTGACCTTGGCCTTGGGGGCTTTATTGTGTTTGGACGCGTTCGCCGGAGGGGTGCACAGAAGAGCGGCCAACGCGATGGTGAGGACGGTCCAGCTCGTCTTCGTCATGTTTCTCTTCATGACTAAAGTATAGCGGGAGGCGGAAAGCCCAACATGGGGTGTAGGGCCCGGGTCCATCTGGGCCCAAGGGCCTAGATGGGCCCGGCGCGAAATCGTGCTATAATCACCCCACATTGGTGGCCGTAGCTCAGCTGGTTAGAGCGCAGCGCTGTGAACGCTGAGGTCGGGGGTTCAAGACCCCTCGGTCACCCCACTTTAAATTATGCTTATATAATAAACATAATTCAGTAAAAAAACGCTTGGAGCCCATCGCGCGATGGGCTCCGCTTTTTTTATGTGAAATAGGCCAAAAGCGTCACCCAACCTCTATCGCCCGGCCCCCCTCCGCCTGTTATCTTAAACTCAAGGAACGGAGGGTTTATGAAATCATTCAAGACGGCGTTATGGGGCTTGATCGTCGCGGCCTCGGTTCTCCCGTCAGGGCCTGCCCAAGCGGCGAAGGTCAGGGAAATCGGTCTGGGCATCATCGCCGGCAGCCCGTTCGGCGTGACCGGAAAGTATTTCCACAACGACGCCTGGGCGTTCGACGCGGGCGTCGGCTATGGGAACGCCGGAGTCTTCTACGGCGACGTGCTCTACAACATCTGGACCAGCGGCTACACGACCGAAGGCGAACTGGACCTCTACGGCGGCCTCGGCCCGCGCCTGGCCACCGATGACGGGAGCCAGTTCTCGGTGCGAACCGTCGCCGGCGTCGGCTACTGGCCGAAGGCCCATCCGCTCGAGCTCTTCGCCGAGTTCGCCCCGGCGTGGAAGATCTCTCCCGCGGACCGGCGCGTCGGCCTCGACGGCGGAGTCGGCTTTCGTTATTACTTCAACATGTCCGTCTGGCGTGCCGAGCCGGGCAAGGTGGGCGGCGGCTGAAGCGGCCTCCTCGCGCGGGACGCTGACTAAGACACCGATCACGGCGAGTCCCACCAGGAGGATCGCGAAAATAAATCCGCCCGGCAGCGACGAAACGAGCAGGATGACGGGCAGCATGGTGATGATGAGCAGGAACGGGGACTTCCCTCCCCCCGGGCCCCGCTTCGCGCGCTCATTCGTCATCGCGTCCCCCAGTGATTCTTACGCATCGTCAGCAGCGCGTAGTAGGTCTGCGGCGCCATTAAAAATACCTGGCTCAACAGCCAAACCCAGGTGACGTACCAATGCTTCGTCGGTCGCCGCCAAGTGGCGAAAGTAATCATCAAGAGCCCGAGCAGGAGCATCCAACCGAAATAGGCCGACAGATCAGGACTGCGCGCGAGATAATAGACGACGACGATGGGCGAGGTGAAGCTGCACAGCGCGGAAGCGTAGAAAGACAGGGCCGCCGCGGGATGCTTCTTCAGCAGGATCCGGCCCGCGATCGGCGCTTCGCGCAGCCAGGATTTCTTCCAACGGCATTGCTGGCGCATGTAATGCATCCAGTTCTCGGGGACGATCGTCGACGAGCGTGCGATCGGATTGTATATGACGCGATAGTCCCGCAGGATGTAGTTCGTCAGGCTGCGGTCATCTCCGAAAGTGGCGCGCGCGCCCAGGAAAGTCTGATTCAGCCACGGCTCGAGTATGCCCAGCAGATACTCCCGGCGATACGCTGAAAGACATCCCGGACAGCAGGTGACGGAGTCGAAAAGGCTCTCGGGTGCCTTCATGAGCTCGTACGACACGAGATAGCGCACGTCTTGCATTCGCGTCAGGAGGTTCGTCTCCGCGTTCGCGACGGAAGTATAACCCGACACGCCGCCCAAGGTCGGGTCGTCGAACCCGGTGACGATCTGGCGAAGCGCGTCGGGTTCGAGAGTGGTGTCTGAATCCAAAACGACGACGATCTCGCCCGTGGCCTCGCGGATGCCTTTGGCCATGGCGAATCGTTTGCCGCTCGGCGGGAGGGCGTACGCCCGAAGTTCGGGATATTTCGCCTTAAGCCTCGCGATGACTTGCGGAGTGCCGTCCGTCGAGCCGTCGTCGACGACGATCACTTCTCTTTTTTCCTTCGGATAATAGGCTTCGTAGCAGCTGTCCACGCAGTTCACGATCCCGTTCTCTTCGTTGCGAGCGGAGATCACGATGCTCATGGTGGGCTGGAAATTCGTCGTTTTCGTTTTGGGAGGGCTATGGAAGAGCGTTAGAATGAAGCGAGAATAGAAGTAGGCGCCGATCGTGATGGCGTAGAGGTTCCAAACCGGAGACAGCCAGAAATCGTCGTAGCGTCCGCTGGTGTACCAGGCGGCCCCCCCCAGAAGAGAGAACAGCGCGACGCCCAAGCGAATATTGCGCGTGACGACGGCTTTCGCGACCATTTGAGAAAGAGGACGCTCCCATTCGAGCCGAAGCGCGAAGCGCGCGCCTTTTGAAGCGTTCGCTCGAGATGAGACGACGACTGCGGCGAAACGGCAGCGGATGCCTTCATGGGCCGCCGTCAGCGAACGCGGGGCGAGGAAAGAAACGATGACCTTGCTCCCCGGCTCGAGCGGATCAGCGGTGATCGCGCCAAAAGAAAGCTCATCGAACGAGTCGATGCTCGCGACGATCTGGCGTTCCAACAGCCTTCGTCTTCCTCGGGAGATTACCGCGGGATGGGATATTAACGCGCCGTCGCCGGCTTCAGCCTTCTTGTCCGACGCCGTCCGCAAAGGTTCGATTCGTGCGCTCACCCCCCCGCCGGTGACCAGGTCACCGAGCCTGTCCCCGAGCTCAAGCGACCACACGGTTGATCTCCTCCGGCGACTCCGACGCGAGGGTCCGGCCCGGTTTCGGTCGGGGGTCCCATCGCCAATTATTTATCTCCGGCAAGTCGTCGCCGTGCCGGCGTATGTGCTCGCCGTGCCGCACGATGTTTCCGTGCATCTCCCGGAGGAACCACGGCGCCCGCGCCGCGAGCATCGGAATCCACTCGAACGCGTCGAGCGCCAGCCGCCATCGGTCGATCGAGTTAAGCACGACCATGTCGAATGGGGTGGTGGTCGTGCCCTCGTCCGTGAACCCGCGAACATGAAAGTTGCGGCCGTTAGCGCGGCGGTGAACCAGCCGCTCGATCAACGCCGGATAGCCGTGAAACGCGAAGATGACGGGTTTATCCAGGGTGAACAGCGTCTCGAATTCGGCGTCCGACAGCCCGCGCGCGTCGTCCTCGGGAGGACGAAGTCGGGCGAGCTCGACGATATTGACGAAGCGCACCTTGATGTCCGGCGCGGTCGTGCGCAACAGGTCGACCGCCGCGAGGGCCTCGACGGTCGGAACATCGCCGCAGCAAGCCATGACGACGTCGGGCGAATCGTCCGTGTCGTTGCCGGCCCAATCCCAAATGCCGATGCCCGCTTCGCAGTGTTTGATCGCCTCGTCCATCGTCAGCCATTGCGGGGCGAGCTGCTTGCCCGCGACGACGACGTTGACCGTGTCGCGCGCGCGCAGGCAGGCGTCCGTCACGCAGAGCAGCGTGTTCGCGTCCGGCGGAAGGTAAAGCCGGACGAATTCGGGCTTCTTGGCGGCGAGGTGGTCAAGGAAGCCGGGGTCCATGTGGCTGAAGCCGTTGTGGTCCTGCCGCCAAACATGGCTGGTCAGCAATAAATTGAGCGAGGAGATGGGTCGTCGCCACGGAATCTTTCGCGCGGTCTCGAGCCACTTGATATGCTGGC
Source organism: Elusimicrobiota bacterium (assembly GCA_043731745.1). Lineage (GTDB taxonomy): Bacteria > Elusimicrobiota > Elusimicrobia > UBA1565 > UBA9628 > GWA2-66-18. Next base: position 7,011 of record JAYTIP010000030.1, read on the forward strand.
CGACCATCGAATCGACGATGCGGATGAACGGCTCGTAGCAGTTGAAAAAGCCGTGCCGCCCAGTCAGGAGGTAGCCTTCGAGCCAGCCCTCGCAGAGCTGCTCGCTCAAGACCTCCATGACCCTCCCTTCGCGTGAAACGTTTTCGTCGGCGGGCAGGAGCTCGTCCATGAAGCAGCCCTTGTCGGCCTGGAACACCGCGCTCCAGCGGTTCGACGCGGTTTCATCGGGCGAGAACACGCGGAAATTATTCGGGTTGCTGCGAAGCACGTCGCCGATGAGCCGGCCCTGGACGACCGTCGCTTCGCCGTCGACGGCCCCGGGCGAGGGCACCGTTACCGCGTACGCGCGAATGTCCGGAAGGCTGAGATCCTTCAGAAGAAGCCCGCCGTTCGCTTTCGGATTGGCGCTCATGCGCCGGGCCCCGACGGGAGCGGTCGCCGCGAGCTCGGCCGCCAGGCCTCCGTTGGAGTCGAAGAGCTCCCGAGGACGGTAGGAAGACATCCAGCTATCCAGCAGTTTCGCGCGCCCCACCCCGTCCATCTTCGCCATCCGGAATTGGTGCGCCCGGGCGGTCCCTTCGACGGCCTCGCCGCCGACTGATTTGGGTCCGGTCCAGCCCTTGGGAGTGCGGAGCACGATCATCGGCCATCGCGGTCGTCCCGTGTCGAGACCGCCGCGTGAGCGCCGCTGAATGTCGCGGATCGCTTCGGCGCAGGCGTTCAGCGTCCCGGCCAGCGCCTGGTGCACCGCCCGAGGCTCGTCGCCGGAAACGAGGTAAGGCTCGTAACCATATCCGCGCAGAAGGGATTCGAGCTCCGGCTCCGGCATGCGCGCCAACAAGGTGGGATTGGCGATCTTGTAGCCGTTGAGGTGGAGCACCGGGAGAACGGCCCCGTCGCGCGCCGGGTTTAGGAACTTGTTCGAATGCCAGCTGGCGGCCAGCGCTCCGGTTTCCGCTTCGCCGTCGCCGACGACGCAGACGGCCAGGAGGCCGGGGTCGTCTAAAACGGCGCCGAAGGCGTGAAGAAGCGAGTATCCCAGCTCCCCGCCCTCGTGGATCGAGCCGGGCGTTTCCGCGCCGGCGTGGCTGCCGATGCCGCCGGGAAAGGCGAATTGGGTGAAGAGCTTCTTGAGCCCGGCCTCGTCCCTCGAAATCTCGGGGAACCGCTCCGTGTAGGTGCCTTCGAGGTAAGCGTTCGCGACGACTCCGGGCCCGCCGTGGCCGGGGCCGGCGATGAAGATCGCGTCGAGGTCCTTTTCCCGGATGAGGCGATTGACGTGCGCGTAGACCAGGTTCAACCCGGGCGTCGTTCCCCAATGGCCGACCAGACGCGGCTTGAGATGCGCTTGAGTCAGCGGCTGCTTAAGAAGGGGGTTATCTAAAAGAAAGATCTGACCGACGGAAAGGTAATTCGCCGCGCGCCAATAGCCGTCGACGAGCTCGAGCTGCTTTTCGGAAAGGGGTGCGGCGTCGATCGTTCTCATGGCGCGATTCTCGGACATCCAACGGCGTTCACCGACGCCCGTAGGCGCCCCGCCGATTCGCATCGGCGAGGCGCCCCGGTTCGTTCAAGCTTCGACGGCGGCTTTCTTCGGAGACTTGCGGCGTTCGTCGATCCACGCGTCGATGAGACCGTCCGTGAATCCGCCGTTCGTCAGGAATTCGCGGTCCTGGTTGAGGTCGCGCAGGGCCTCGTCGAGCGTCCCAGGCATCGAGCTCGCCGGAGTCAGCGCCGGCTCGATGCGGTTCTTCACTCCGTCGATTCCGGCCAGGAGCATCGCCCCGAGCGCCAGATACGGATTGGCGGACGCGGTGCCCGCGCGGGTCTTGACTCTCCGGCCGGCGGCGTAG
>JAYTIP010000031.1:0-4340 GCA_043731745.1 Elusimicrobiota bacterium
GGGCACGATGGACACCATCGCGCTCGCGGGCGGCAGCCCGGCGAACTTCCTCGACGTCGGCGGCGGGGCCAACGAGGAGCGCGTGAGCAAGGCGCTCAACATCATCCTGAAGGACAAGAAGGTCAAGGCGATCCTCATCAACATCTTCGGCGGCATCGTGAAGTGCGACATGATCGCGGCCGGCGTCATCGCCGCCCTCAAGAAGATCAAGCTCAAGGTGCCCCTCGTGGTGCGCCTGCAGGGCACGAACGTCGAGGCGGGACGCGAGCTCCTCAAGAAGTCCGGGATCGCGATCATCGTCGCCGACGAATTGTGGGACGCGGCGCAGAAAGCGGTCGCGGCCGCGAAGGGGAACTAACATGTCCATCATCCTCGACAAAGACTCGAAGATCCTGGTCCAGGGCTTCACCGGCTCGCAGGGCACCTTCCACTCCAAGCAGTGCATCGACTACGGCACGCAGATCGTCGCCGGCGTCACCCCCGGCCGCGGCGGCCAGACCCACCTCGAGCGCCCGGTGTTCAACACCGTGCACGACGCGGTGCGCAACACCGGCGCGTTCGTCTCGATGATCCTCGTCCCGGCCCCGTTCGCCGCCGACTCGATCATGGAAGCCGTCGACGGCGGCTGCTCGGTCGTCATCTGCATCACCGAGGGCATCCCGGTCCTGGACATGGCCAAGGTCAAGCGCTTCATCCAACAGCAGGAGCGGACCGGCCGCGAGATCACCTTGATCGGCCCGAACTGCCCCGGCGTCATCACGCCCGGCCAGTGCAAGCTCGGCATCATGCCCGGCTTTATTCATAAGCCGGGCCGCATCGGCGTCGTCTCCCGCTCAGGGACCCTGACCTACGAGGCCGTCGACCAGCTCACCAAGCGCGGCTTGGGCCAGAGCACCGTCGTCGGCATCGGCGGCGACCCCATCAACGGCTCCAGCCACGCCGACATCTTGGCCAAGTTCCAGGAAGACGACGACACCGACGCCGTCGTCATGATCGGCGAAATCGGCGGGTCCGGCGAGGAAGAGGCGGCGCGCTACTTCAAGGACAAGATGACCAAGCCCGTGTTCGGCTTCATCGCGGGTAAGGCGGCTCCGGAAGGCCGCAGGATGGGTCATGCCGGCGCGATCGTCGAGGGCGGCGCGGGAACGCACGAGTCGAAGGTCAAGGCCATGCGCGAGGCGGGCATCACCGTCGTCGAGAACCTCTCCGGCATCGGCGAGGCCGTCGCGAAGTCTCTCAAGCTCGCGGCCTGAAGAAACGCTGCGGCTGGGCCGGGACCGATGAGCTCTACTGCGATTATCACGATCGCGAGTGGGGCGTGCCCGTCCACGACGACCGGCGTCTCTTCGAGATGCTGATCCTCGAGGGCGCTCAGGCCGGTCTGTCCTGGATCACGATCCTGCGTCGGCGCGAGACCTACCGCAAGGCTTACGACGGCTTCGATCCAAAGAAAGTCGCGCGCTTCGACGCGCGCCGTCGCGCCGCGCAGCTCAAAGACCCCGGGATCATCCGCAACAAGCTGAAGGTCTCGGCCGCGGTGAGCAACGCCGCCGCCTTCCTCGCGGTGCAGAAGGAGTTCGGCTCCTTCGACCGCTATATCTGGTCGTTCGTGGGCGGCAAGCCCATCGTGCGCCGTCGCGGCACTCCGCACAAAGTCACCACGCCGGAGTCCGACGCGATGAGCAAGGATATGAAGAAGCGCGGCTTCCGGTTCGTCGGGTCGACGATCCTGTACGCCTTCATGCAGGCCTGCGGGCTTGTCGACGACCACGCCGACGACTGCTTCCGTCGCTCGCGCTAAGGGGCGGTTTCAGGCGGGCCGCCGGGGGGCGGCGACGGGAAGTTTGGAGGCGGAGCCCCGGTCGTCGCCGACGCGGACGACTCCAAACGCTTTCCGTCCTCGTCGAACACCGCGAAGGTCCCGTCGGCAAAATCGACCAGTATGGTCGCCTTGGCGCCGCGCTGGCCCGCCGAAAAGCGTGCGCGCTGCACGCCCCTGCCGAGATAGGCGAGGTAGGCCGGCGGGGCCACGGACTGATCGTAAAGCTGGGCTCGCGCGTCGGTCCCCGTCAGCTCGATCATGCGGCGACCGTCGGGGCTGGACCACGGGCCCGGAGTCGCCGGTGCGACGACGACCGGAGCGGGAAGCGGAGCGGCGTACGGGTAATACTGTTCGTCGACGACGAGATACATCGACCCGCCGGGACCGTACCACCACCACTGGTCGCCGTACCAATAGTTCCAGCGCGCGTACCCCGGGTCGTAACGCCACCAATGCCCGCCGTAAGGACGGGTCCAATAAGTTTGAGGACCCGACCGTCGGCCGTACCAGCGCACGCCGTCCTCGTTGCGCCGGATGTAGGAGGCGGGCGGCGCACCTCCCTCGCCGGAAAAATCCTGAGGCGTCGCCGCCGCGCCGCCTGGCGTCGACCAGCGCTCCGCACGACGCGGGGCGATGCCGACGCGTCCGGGATAAACCGCAGGAGCGGATGCCGCCGGAGTCGTTCCGGCGCGGTCGCGCCGGTCGTCGTCCCGTCCGTCTGCGCCGGACGGGTCCCGGCGGCGACTGAGGCCCGCGCCGCTCCACAAGGCCGCCGCGGCAAGAAGGATCAGGATTCGTTTCACCATCGCCAGCTCCAATGGGCCAAAATCGAGAAGACGTCGAGGCGGTGCTCGATTCCCGTCAGGCCGAGGTCTTTGCCAGCCTGTGTCGCGGCGAAGCGCCGCGACTGGATGCCGGTCCAGCCCGCTTCGAGTCCGAACACGGCGGGCACGAAGGAGGACTCCCAGTCGAAGTCGACACCCACCCGCGCCGTCGCCGCGAAGCCCCACGCGCCGTCGTCGATCAGCCGCCGCGTCTCATCGGTATTCGTGTCCGTCCAGGCATAGCCGGGGCGAGGCTGCGCGTCGACCCGCGTCCAAGTGCGCGCCACGCCGACTCCCCCGAGCAGATAAGGCCTGGCGCCGCGTTCCTTGCGAAGGTACAGGCGCGTCACGCCGAGCAGCAGTAAATCGTCGCCGGAGACCCCAGCGTCCGCCAAGGGCAGAAGGCCGGGGGAGTTCGTCATGCTGCGGTGCATGTAGTCGAAGTCGAGACCGGCGGCCACCGAAGGATTGAGGTCGTGCAGCCAGCGCAGGCTCACGGCTCCTCCGGTGTCTCCGGCGCGCGCCCTTCCTCCCCCGATCGCGTTGAAGTTGATCCCGCTGAGCGGGACCGCGAGGCCGATGCCGGCCGAAAAGGAGTCTTTGACCGGATCGAACGCGGGCTTGCTCTCCGGGGAGGGCGAGGCCGCGACCTTCTCGTAGTCGATGCCGCTCACGAATGCCCCGGGAATGCGGCGCGGGCCCGCGGGCGTGCGCACGATGACCTCGGTCGGGTCGGCTTTTTCCACGGTTCCTTCGACCGTGCCGCCGTCCTTCAAACGGACGGTCGCGGCTCCCGCGGATAGGGAAATGAGCAGGAAGAGGCAGACCAGCGCTTTCATGCCGCCAGTCTAGCTCTCGCCGCCCTCGCCGCGAACGACGGCGGCGTGACGGTTTCGCTCCGGTATTAAGCCGGGCCGAGCAGGAATTCGAAGAGGGGCTTGAGCCTGGGCGCTGCGCGTTTCGCGACCCACGCGGCCGCGACGTACCACAAGGTCCACGCGGGCAGGGCGTAGCGCGTCACGGGCATCAGAAGCGCGCAACTCGCGCCGACGAGCGCGAGCGAGCCCGCGAAGAACGCGGCCAGCCCCCAATCGCGCAGAAAAATCGCCGAAACCAGAGCCGCGAGCGCGAAAAGGAACAATGGAATCTGGGGTAGGCCGCGCGGCGCGGATTCGCCCCACCACAGCAGGTACGGCGCCAGGATTCCGCCCGACCAGGACATCGAGAACCTTTCCCAATTGGGAAAGTGCCCCGCGCCTTGAAAATTCGGGGCCACGGGGTAAGCGCCGGCGGCGAAGGGCCGCCGCGTTAATAGGCGCATCTCGTCGTACATCGCGGGCTTTCCCGCGACGCCCGCGTTAAGCTGCCATAGCAAAGTGTAGAGCCCCGCTTTCAGGTAGCCGCCCGGGCGTTTGAGGAGGCTCGCGCGCGCCCAGGCGCCGAGCGCCCCGTCCTGAGCGGGATCGTCGAACGCGCCGACCTCGGTGACGACGCGCGAGAGCTGGTCGTTGGTCGGCGCGCCGTCTCCGACGATCGACGCGTACGCGCCCTTGGCCTTCGCGTCGGCCGGAAAGCCCCGGTCGAGCAGGCCGTGAAAGGCCGTGCCGTACCACAGCACCCAGTTGGAACCGCGCGCGAAGCCGTGCACGCCGCGCCGCCCGGCGTAAACGAGCCAGGGTGCGCTTGCGGCGAGG
>JAYTIP010000032.1:0-3747 GCA_043731745.1 Elusimicrobiota bacterium
TCTCTTTCCAACCCGGCTCGAAGAGGTCGTCGTAGCCGGCGATGACGGTGTCCGCGGCGTAGGGCACCGTCGCGAGCAGGGACCGCATCGCGCGCACGCCGGGCAGGACCCAGGTGCAGGACGGGCAGGTCACGGTTCGAACCTTGGGGCCCTCCCCCTTCGCGCGGTCGGTCAGGATCGCCCACTGCGAGCGCGTGTGCAGAAAGAGGTCCTGTCCGTAAAAACCGCAGTAGACGAGACGGGGCCGCAGCCCCGGCTCGGGTGACAGCACGTAGGCTTCCTTGCCGTAGCTGACGTAAGGCGAGCGCAGGCGATAGATGCGCCGGTAACCGAGCGCCTTATAATACTGCAGCAAGTCGCTGAAGGAGCCGAGGTAAAAATCGAGGTTCCACATGCGCCGTCTGAGAAAGGGACCCGTCGAGCCGAAGCGACGCTCGGCGTAGGCCACGGGTTCGTCCATGGCCGGCGTGCCCTTGAGCGCCGACACCGCGTCGGCGCCGATACCCTCCTCCTCGAGGAAATCCATCTTGGGGCCCGGCGGCGGCGGCCAGGGCAGGCGCACCATCGGCGGGCCGGCCACGAGGTCGTGGTAGCGCCGAATTTCGGCGACGAGCCGGTCGGCCTCGCCGACGGCCGTCGGGTCGACCTTGAGAATCTGCTGGCGGTAGTCCTCGAGAATGTCCGAGTCGGGGGTCAATCCCTTGGCGACGTTGCGCGCGAAGACGTCGACTTTCTCGGCGAGCATCACCTGCATGCCGCCGAGCTGCAGCCACTCCGCCTGACGCACGAGCTCTTCCCTCAGAAGCTGGACGCTCTGCTTTTGGATGGTGAGCACGAGCAAGGCGACCTCGGGGTCGTACGACGCCCCCCGGGGCCGTTGCGCGCCCGCGCCGGAGGCCGCGAGCAGGAGAATGGCCACGGCAAGGCAGCGTCTAGGCCAGCGTCTAGGCCGGGCCGCGAGCGGCCCGGCACAGACGCGGTTGAGGAAATCCTCGTAGCGTCTAGACAAGCGTGGCGAGTTCAACGGACTTTTCACCGACCGACTGCGCCACTGCCGCGTGGGTGACCTTGCCGCGGTACACGTTGACGCCCTTGCGCAGGGCTTCGTCACGGCGCACCGCCTCCTCGAGGCCGTGCTTGGCGATGTCGCGCGCGTACTTGAGCGTGACGTTGGTCAGCGCGTACGTCGAGGTGTGGGCGACCGCCCCCGGGATGTTGGGCACCGCGTAATGCAGGACGCCGTGCTTGACGACGATCGGCTTATCGTGGCTCGTGACCTCGCAAGTCTCGATGCAGCCGCCCTGGTCGACGGCCACATCGACGATGACCGAGCCCGGCTTCATCTGCTTGACCATGTCCGCGGTCACGAGCGACGGCGCTTTCGCGCCGGGGATCAGCACCGCGCCGATCAGGAGGTCGGACTTCACGACGGCGTTGAGGATGTTCTCGTCGTGGCTCATCAAGGTCGAGACGGAGTTGCCGAACACGTCGTCGAGATAGGCCAGGCGCTGGGCCGAGACGTCTAAGATGTTCACGCGCGCGCCCATGCCGATGGCGATCTTCGCCGCGTTGATGCCGACGACGCCGCCGCCGATGATCGTGACGACGCCGCGCGCCACGCCCGGGACGCCGCCCAGGAGCACGCCGCGCCCGCCGTGGTGCTTCTCGAGGAACTGCGCGCCGAGCTGAACCGACATCTTGCCCGCGACCTCGGACATCGGGGTCAGCAGGGGCAACGCGCCGTCCTTGGTCTGGATCGTCTCGTAGGCGACGCCCTTGATCTTCGACTTAAGCAACGCCTTCGTGAGCGCGGGAGCCGGAGCGAGGTGCAGGTAGGTGTAAAGAATTTGGTCCGCGCGGAACAGCGAATACTCTTCCTCAAGGGGCTCTTTGACCTTGATGATCATCTCGGCGTCGGCGAACAGGCGCTTCTTGTCGACGATCGCGGCCCCCGCGGCCTTGTACTCGTCGTCGGTGATGCCGGAACCCAGGCCCGCGGACTTCTCAATGAGGACCTTGTGGCCGTCCTTGACGAGGGCGCGCGCGCCGCCGGGAACGAGGCCCACGCGGTGCTCACGGTTCTTGATTTCTTTGGGCACTCCGATGATCATGGGAAGGGTCTCCTTGGTTCGTTGGTTAGGGAAGTCCGAAAAATTCGGCGAGCTCCGCGGGTGACGCCGCGCCGCGCGGAAATCCGCTGACGCGGCGGATGACCTCGCCGTGGCGGTTGCTGATGAGAAAAAGCGGGACGCCCCGGGCCGAGACCTTGCCGTCGGGGTCGAGCAGCGCGTCCGAGCCGAACAGGGCCGCGAACTCTTTAATCGGTCCGAGCTCGGAGAGTCCGACGACCACCCGGGTTCCGACGCCGGCCTGGCTCAGGTATTTGCGCAGGCGCACGATGTCGGGCGTGGCGGCGTGGCACACCGAGCACCAGGGAGCGACGATCACTGTCAGGCACTTCTCGGTCTCGCATGCCGCGAGCGAGGGCCCAAGCGGTCCACCGAGCGTGGCCAGCCGCACATCGGGGAGTTTTGGGCCCACCTCGCCGCCGCAGGAGGCGAGGACTAAAAGGGAGGCCAGGAATACGGCTCTCATCGGCCTATTCTAGCAGAAAGCCGCTCCCGGACTACCCGGCGAGAAAGCTACACTACTCGAGATGCGCAGCGTGATTCTATTCTGCCTCCTGGCGACCTGCGTCTGGTGGCGTCCGTTGTTCACGGACGCGGCGGTGTTCGGCGACCTCCTCTACAAGCTCTTCTTTCCCAACGAGGAATTCCTGCGCCGGACCCTGCTCGCGGGGTCCTTCCCCCTCTGGAATCCCCACATCTATACCGGAGTTCCGTTCGCGGCCAACATGCAATCGGCCGTGTTTTATCCGTTTTCGTATCTGATTCTCCTTCTCGACTTCCCCCGCGCGCTGGCCTTCAGTTTGTGGGCGCATACGGCCCTCGCCGGAATCTTCATGTTCGCCTTCGCCCGCAGCGCGGGCCTGTCGAAGAGGGCGGCGACGACGGCCGCAATCGTCTTCTCGCTCAACGGAAACTTCCTCCTGCGCTTCGCGGCGCCCAGCCATTTCTTCAGCTATGTCTGGCTCCCCCTGATCCTCCTGGCGGGCGTCAAGAAAGAACTCCGCTTATGGCAGTCTTGGTTGATCCTATCGACCGCCCTCAGCCTTCAGTTGTTCGCGGGCCACCCGCAATACCTGCTCTACAGCGCGGCGGCCTGCGCCGTATGCGCCGCGTTCGGCCCCGATCGTAAGCGCTGGGCCTTGGTCCTGGCGGGCGGCGGCGCCGGGTTCCTCGCCCTCGCGGCGGTTCAGCTGGTACTCACCGTCCCCTTTCTGAGCCAAACCGTTCGCGCCGCCGGCTTCGGCTACGAATGGTCGATGTCGTACTCGTTGACGCCGCGCGAGCTCCTCATCATGTTGGCGGCGCCTCAATGGAACGCCTTCTTCACTCCTCAAAGCGGAGATCCTCACATCGTCGGACTCTACTTCGGCCCCGTCGCCGCGGCCGCCGCGCTGTGGGGCCTGCGCGGGAGCCGCTACCGCTCGGCGCCGTTCGCGGTTTTGACCCTTCTGGGATTCGCCTTGTCGCTGGGGAAATATCTTCCCGTGTACCCTTGGCTTTACGCGCACCTCGGTTTTTTCCGGATGATTCGATTCCCTTCGCAAGCGATCTATCTGTCGTGTTTAGGCGTGTCCTTTTTGGCGGGCTTGGGCGTAGACCGGCTTCCCGACGGCCGCGG
>JAYTIP010000033.1:0-3266 GCA_043731745.1 Elusimicrobiota bacterium
TGATGATGACGACCCGCGCCTTGACGGCCTCGACGTCGCGCGCAAAGCGCGCGCGGATCTGATCGGCGCGTTCTCCGTTGACGCCGCGGTTGAGCACGGTCCAGCCCGGGTGCGATTTATTCAGCCAGTAGCCGTACTGGCTCTCGGAATTTCCAGCGCCGTCTGGCGGCGCTTCAAGGGGGGAGGCGAAGGCGGGCGTGCCGGCGGTCGTGGAATCGCCGAGCGCGACCACGGTCATCGTCGCGGCGAGGACGAGGGCGGGCGTCAAGGCTGGCGGACGGCGTCGCGCAGCGCGGCGGTGAAGCGCGGCGCGAGCAGGTCCTGCGTCTCGGGCGTGGGCCAAACCACGCGGGCCTCGATGTCGGCCTCGAAGGCGAGGGGGACGTCTTTGTCGCCGGGCTGGAAGGTCACGCGGTAGCCCTTTTCCGTCGTACGCTCGACCGTCCAGGCCGGGCGGCCGCCGGGAAGGTCCATCTCGCCGCCGAGGCGTTCGCCAAGGGACTTCTCGTCTCCCGGCAACTTCCATTCGTGTACGAGCAGCATCGCTTCCTGAGAGCGGTCCTCTTCGGCGAGCACCGGCGAGCCTTTGGCGGCCGTCTTGGCCGGGGCCGTAACGGTGACGACGGCGGGCGCGGGACGAATCAATGAGGCGAGGTCGAGCGCGGCGGGCGCGGCATGGCGGGCGCCGCTGAGCTCCATCAACGCGGCGCAGGCCACGATCGCGGCGTGTGGCGCGTATGATCTCCAGTTTTTTTCCGTCCGCGGGAGGGAGGCCGTCGTGAATCTCGCCGAGTCCAAAACGGCCTCCTTCTCGGGGACGGACATGCGAACGGGCGCGGGAACGGGGGGAGGATTGAGAGACGCCTTGAGCGCGGCGACCTGGGTGCGCAGGCGAGCGAGGGCTTCCTGACGCTCGACGAGCCGGGTCTTGGCGCTTTGCGCGGCCTCATGCAGGCCGTCGGCGCGTCCGCGCATGATTTCGGCGTGCAGGCGGGCCAAATCTTCCAACGATCGTTCGGTGTCTATCATGACTGCCCTCACAGTGTACTTCCCGTCGATGACAGACTTATTACGGCGCCGGACCCCTTCACATTAAGGCGTTGACAAGTCTGGGGCCTTCCTCAATACTATGGCCGCCGCGAGGTGCTATGCCCGAACAGCAGAATCCAGAGCCGGAACCGCAGAAAAGCAAGGCCGACGCCGCCCCTAAGGCCGCTTCGTCCTCCGTGGGCGCCGACGCGTCCCGGGCCTCCGCTTATGTTCCGCTTCCCGTCGCGGCCAAAGCCAAGAGCGGGGTCATGCTCGCCCTCGCCGCCTTGATCGCCGCCGGGGCCCTCGGCGGGACCGCGGTCTACTACCGCTCGCACTCGGGCCCGCCCCCGGTCGTCGCGGCGGCGGCGGTTCAGCGGAAAACTTTGTTCGTCTCCGATAAAGACATCAGCGCCGCGGCCACTCTGCGCGTGCGCTCGGCTCCGGCGGCCGCCGTCGCGGGCGCCGCCGTCGTAGCCGCCGGCACGATGGGTTCTGGCGGCCCGACGACGATGGGCACTGCCGGCGCCATCCCGTCCGCTCCGGTGATCACGCCGCAGACGCCGCCCCCGGCCGTCGAAAACCGGGCCTCCTCGCCGTTGCCCGTCGCCCCGCCCGAGCTCGTCAATCCGCCCGCGTCGGCGCCGCAGTCCGCGTTGACGCCGCAGGGCCAAGCGGCCGTGCGCGCCGACGGCTACTCCATGTTTCAAATGCAGCTCATCGACGACTGCGCCGAGGACGGCGATGTGGTGCAGATATCGGTCGACGGCGTGCCGGTGTCGTTCCTGTCGCTTAGCCACGCCGGCGCGACGCTCGAGATTCCGCTCAAGAAAGGCGAGTCGCACACGATCACCGTCACCGCCACGCGCGACGGCGGCGGCGGGGTGACTCTCGGCTTGCGCACCTCGATGGGCGATGTCATCTCGCGCAACATGCAGGTCGGCGAAAGCGAGACCTGGACCATCGGATTCAAGTGAAATCAAGCTCCACGCACCCGCTGTTCATCATGATGGCCGTGGTGGCCCTCGGCGGCGCGCTGCTGACCGTGAAGCAACGCGCCCCCGAGGCGCTTCCGTGGATCTTCGCCGCCGCCGCGGTGGGTATGGTGTACCGCTTCTGGGCCGTGCAGCGTGAGGACGCCGAGGCGCGCGGCGAGGGGCTCGTCGACCACGAGACTTTGCGCAAGATGCGCCTGGGCGACTACGGCGACTGGATCAAGGATAACGTCCGTGGTCAGGACGCGGCCGTCGACGTGATCGTGCACGGCATTCAGCGCGGCCTCGAACTCGCGCGTCCGGGACGAAGCCTCGGCTCGTTTTTACTGGTCGGGCCGACCGGCACGGGCAAGACCTTCCTCGCGCAGATGACCGCGATGGCCCTGTGGCCTGAGAAGGAGCCCGTCATCCTGCGCATGAACCAGTTCAAGAGCCCGATGGACCTCCAGACCTTGCTCGGAGCCGGCGGGGGGCAGGATTCAGGGTCCTTGACCGGGGCTCTGCTCGAAGACCCGTGCAAGGTCGTCATTCTCGACGAGATCGACAAGTGCCATCCCGACATTCTGCACGGCCTCTTCGAGGCGCTCGACGGCGGGCGTGTGCGCGACCGCTCGTCCTCGAAGATGGTGGACTTCAGCGGGTGCGTGTTCTTCGCGACCTGCAACGCGGGCGCCGAGCGCCTGCGCTCGCTCAAGACCGCCGATCCCGCGGGCTACGCGTCGAAGGCGCGCGACGCGCTGATCAAAGAGGCGGGCTTCGAGAAGGCGTTCCTCGCACGCTACAGCGAGATCCTCCTGATGGACGCCCTCGCGCCGCTTCACATCGCCGAGATCGCCTGTCTGCAGATCGCCAAACAGTGGCGCGAGCAGGGCATCGAGGTCGCCTATCTCTCGCCCGAGCTTCTGGCGCGCGCGGTCGCGCTCAACTCCGAATACGGAGAGTACGGGGTGCGCCAGCTCGCGCGATGCCTGCGCCGCCTCATGGATCCGCTGCTCGAAGACGCGCGGCGCCGCGGCTCGAGCGCGGTGTCGCTCGGATTTAACCCGGCGACGGGCGGCGCGACCTTGATGCTCGCCTCCGAGGTTCCGCGTTGAACCGCCTCGCGCGCGACGGCTGGTTTCAGATGTTCGCAGCGGTCGCGGGATTAGCGGTGATCGTATCCGCGGTGGGTACGCTGACATCCCATCGCGGGGGTTCCACCCCTCCCGTGGCCGCTCCCGCGCCGGCTCCGGCCGCGGCGAC
>JAYTIP010000034.1:0-10411 GCA_043731745.1 Elusimicrobiota bacterium
CGCGAGCGCAAGCGCATGTCGACCGCGGCCCTGCTGACCGCCGATTGCCAGCAGTGCCGGGCGTCGGGACGCGTGCTCTCGCCTGAGACTCTCCGCATCAAGATCCAGCGCGAGATCTTCGAGATGACGGGCGGCCGCCCCGGCGGCTCCATCCGCGTCTCGCTGCATCCCTCCGTCGCCGAGACCTTCCGCTCCCAGCAGGGGATTATCGAGCGCAACGTCCAGCGCTCGGTGCGCATCCAATCCGACCCGAACCTCATGTGGGAGGATTATCACATCATCCTCGATTAAATGAGCAAGGTCCTCCTCCTGTCGGCGACGCTGTTCACCTTCCTCGCCGGGCCTATCAAGGCCCGCGCCGAGGAGGTGGCCGTCGTCGTCTCCGGAAAACCCCAGGAGGCCGCCGAGGCGTACAAGGCGGGGGGCAAGCTCTACCTCGACGCCAAACGCGTGGGCGCGCTGTACGGAGGCCAGGTGTACTGGTATCCGGTGTCGGGACGCGTTCAGCTCAGCGTGCGCGGTCGTTCGCTCCAGCTCGTCGCCGGCTCCGACAAGGCCGGAGCGGGCGATCGGGACCTCAAGATGAGCGAGCCGATGATCGTGCGCGTCTCTCGCGCCTTCGTGCCGGTGTCTTTCCTGACGGGACCGGAGTTCGCGGCCTGGAGCGGGTACCAGACGCGCTTCGACGAGCGCACCAAGACCCTCGTCGTCGAGAAGTCGGGCACGATCGGCGCGCCGCGCTCGTTCTCCTTCAAGGGGCGCACGCGCATCGCCGTCGAGCTGGCGCCGGGGGCGTCGTTCCGGTCCTCCGCGCGCGGCCTGGGTGCCGCCGAGCTCGTCTTCGACGGCGGCGTGGCCGAGGGCGACGACAAGGCGAATGTCGACGACGGCGTGGTCGCCTCCTACGCGCTCAAGCAGGAGGCGCGTCTCGTGCGTCTCTCGGTGCATTTCGCCGAGAACGGCCAGCGCTGGCGCGTCGTCGAACTGACCGATCCTCGCCGCGCCGCGATCGATGTGTATGCTCCCGGCGCCGCGATTGCGTCCGATGAGGTCGCGAAGAAGGATGAGGCGAAGCCCGTCGTCGCTACGCCCGCGACGGGCGTAACGGAGGCGCCCGTCCCCGCCGTCACCGAGAAAAAAGAACCGGTCAAAGCTCCCGCCCCCGCCAAGCCCGCCGAGAAGCACCGCCGCCTGATCGTCATCGATCCCGGCCACGGCGGCAAGGACCCGGGCGCCACCGGCGGACGCGGCACGCGCGAGAAGGATGTGAACCTCGCCGCCGGGCTCGAGCTCGCGCGCGTCCTGCGCGAGCGGGGCGACTTCGAGGTGATCATGACGCGCGAGGACGACGTGTTCATCCCGCTCTCCGAGCGTTCCGATCTCGCCAACGCCAAAAACGCCGATCTGTTCGTCTCGTTGCACTGCAACGCCGCGTCGAACAAGCGTGAGAACGGTTTCGAGGTGTACTCGGTCTCCGAGACGGCCACCGATCCCGAGGCCGCGGCGCTGGCGGCGTCGGAAAACGCCGTCCTCGAGCTCGAAGGCAAGAACGCCCACGACGAGACGGCCAAGATGATTTTGCTTGCCATGACCAAGACCGAGATGATCAACGAGTCCGCCGCGTTTTCAGCACTCACCGAGAAGGCGCTGACCAAGCGCGTGGACGTCGAGCCGCGCGGGGCCAAGCAGGCGGGCTTCTACGTCTTGCGCGGCACGCACGCGCCCGCGATCCTGGTCGAGATGGCCTTCGTCAGCCACCCCAAGGACGAGGCCAAGCTTTCCTCCCGCCGCTTTCGCCGCACCATGGCGGAGGGCGTGGCCGCCGGCATCGCCGACTACGCCGCCCGCCAGGGGTGGCTCGAATGAACTCGCGCTCGCCGATCGGCGTGTTCGACTCCGGCCTGGGCGGCTTGACCGTGTTCAAGGTCTTGGCCCGCCGCATGCCCGAGGAATCGTTGATTTACTTCGGCGACACCGCGCACGTTCCGTACGGCTCGAAGTCCCCGGAAGCCATCGCGCGCTACTCAAGCGAAGTCGCGCGCTTCCTCGCCAAAAAGGGAATCAAGCTTCTCGTCGTCGCCTGCAACACCTCCTCCGCCTGGGCCTTGCCCGCCATCCGCAAGGCGGCGAATGTTCCCGTCATCGGCGTCATCGAGCCCGGCGCGCGCGCGGCGCTCGGTGTCTCCAAGGGAGGGCGCGTCGGCGTCATCGGCACCGAGGCGACCGTCCGCTCCGGCGCGTATGAGAAGGCGATCAAGAAGCTCAAGAAAAACGCCCGCGTCACCGCCGCCGCGTGCCCGCTGTTCGTGCCCCTCGTCGAAGAAGGCTGGTGGAACGGCGAGATCACCGAGGCCGTGGCGCGCCGCTACGCGGCTCCGCTTAAGGCCGCCAAGGTGGACGCGCTCATTCTCGGCTGCACGCACTACCCGCTTCTCAAGCCTGTGCTCGCCAAGGTCATGGGCGCGCGCGTGCGCCTCATCGACTCGGCGGAAGAAACGGCGCGCGAGACGGAGAGCGTCCTGTGCGGACTCGGCCTGCGCGCGCCACGCGGCGGCCGTGGCCGCCGCGAGTTCTACGCCTCCGACGCGCCCGAGCGCTTCCAGCGCCTGGCCGGCCGCCTGCTCGGCTCCGGCGTGAAGACCGTTAAATTGCACCGGTTCGACTCATGAAAGACCTCATCACTTTGACGGGCCTGGCTAAGGTGCGCATCGACGCGGGCTTCTCCCGCGTGGGCCGCAAGTTGACGCCCAACGACCCCGTCGACCGCGCGCTGATGATCATGGCGGCGCGCGCCGTCTCGCAGGCCAACGCCGTCATGGCCTTGAGCGAGCGCGGTCTAGCGAACGAAGCCTTACCTATTCTGCGCGGTCTCGCCGAGATATCCCTCATGATGCGCTGGGTGGCCGAAAAAGACTCGGCGCTTCGCGCCGTCGGGACCTTGAGCGAACTTCAGGACCCCGATTGGGAAACGCATTGGCCGAGCGCGCGTCTGCGCGAGCGCGGCGAAGCGTACTCCGTGCCGCGCGAGGCGATCGAAGCGGTGTTGGGCTCGGCCGCGGATTTCGCGCGCGGCTCCGCGCAAGGCCTGCCGTGGGGCCATGTGTTCGCCGACGCCACTCGCCCGGGACGCCGCGCCGAGGACGTTCTTCCGGCCGCGGCCGTGTTCCTGGGCCACGCGCTCAAAGCTTTAGACGGCCGCTGGCCCGGGGAATTTCCGGGGGCGGAAGAGATGTGGACGGGTGCCAAAATTTCGAGAGGATAATTGAGATGATGAACGAAGAGACGAACGGGACGGGCGGGACTCCGGCGCCGCAAGGCGACCAGCCTCCCCGTCAGCACGCCCCTCAGGGCGGCGGTCAGCAACAGGGCCAAGGCGGCCAGCCCGGCGGCGACGGCCAGGGGCGGCGCCGTCGGCGTCGTCGCGGCGGTCGCGGTCGCAGCGGCGGTCAGGGCGGCGGCGGCAACCAGGGCGGCGGCCAGCATCAGCAGCAGCGCCAGGGCGGCCAGAACTACGGCGGCAATCGCCAGCAAAGCGGCGGCGGCGCTCCGCGCATGCCCCAGGTTCCCCAAGCTCCCGTTCGCACCGATGTCGAGCAGCGCTTCTCCGCGCTGACGCCCGTCGATCCTTATCAGTGGTTCCAGCTCGAAAAGGGCTCGACCGACCCGTCCATGCGCGCGCTCGATCTTTTGGCGCCCATCGGCAAGGGTACCCGCGGCCTCATCGTCGCACCGCCCAAGGCCGGTAAGACGACCTTCCTCAAGCAGGTCTCCAACGCCATTAAAGAGATCGACCCGAAGGTTCGCCAGTACTGTCTGCTCGTCGACGAGCGCCCCGAAGAAGTCACGGACTTCAAGCGCTCCGTTCCCGCCGAGGTCTGGGCTTCCTCCTCCGACCAGAGCTACCAGCAGCACAAGAAGATCGCCGAAGACCTGTTCCGCACGGCGCTCGAAAAAGTCGTCGAGGGTGAGGATGTGTTCATCCTGCTCGACTCGCTCACGCGTCTGGCTCGCGTGTACAACCAGTTCGCGACGGGCTCCCGGACGATGTCCGGTGGTCTCGACTCGCGCGCGATGGAAATCCCTCGTCGCTTCTTCGGCGCGGCGCGTAAGCTCGAGGGCGCGGGATCTTTGACGATCCTGGCGACCATCCTCGTCGACACCGGCTCCAAGATGGACGACATCATCTTCCAGGAGTTCAAGGGAACGGGCAACATGGAGCTCGTCCTCTACCGTCAGGCGGCCGAACAGCGCATCTTCCCCGCGCTCAAGGTCCGCGACAGCGGCACCCGCAAAGAAGAAAAGCTGTTCACGCCCGAGTACCTGGAGGGCGTCTACAAACTGCGCCGCCTCGTCGCGGGCATGGGCGACATCGAAGCCATCAAGGCCCTCACCGAGATGATGCGCGTCCACAAGACCAACAAGGCCCTCTTGGAGGCCCTGAAATGAGCGACGGTCTCAGCGAAAAGAAGATCGTGCCGGTCATCACGGCCAAGGCGCCGGCGGCGATCGGCCCGTATTCTCAGGGAATCTCAGCGGGGAATCTCGTCTTCGTTTCGGGTCAAACCCCGCTGAGAGCCGACGGAACCCTCGTCACGGGCTCCGTCGCCGACCAAACCGAGCAGTGCCTCAAGAACATCCTCGAGGTTCTGCTCGGCGCGGGACTCACGATGGACGCGGTCGTGAAGACGACCGTGTACATGACGGACCTGACCAAGTTCGCCGAGATGAACGAGGTCTACGCCAAGCGCTTCCGGGCGCCGTTCCCGGCGCGCGCGACGGTGCAGGTGTCGGCGCTTCCTAAGGGCGCGGGCGTCGAGATCGACGCGATCGCCGTCAGGGCTTAGAGCGTGTATCTTCGCGCCGCGGCCGCGGCGGCGTTGGCGCTGATCATCAGCGGCGACACCGTGCGGCTGGGGTGGGACGCGGTCCGGCTGTGGCATTACTTCTTCCCGTACTTCTGGCTGTTCCTGTTGCTTGAGTGCGGGCGCGCGCGCCGTCGCATCGAGGACGGCGAGGTGTTTCTCGCGGGTGCGGCGATGGCGATGCTCTACGGCGGCGTGTACGCGAAGGACCTGCAGTACGGCCAGCATCCGTTCGGCATCGACTGGCTCACCGTTCCCTGCGCGGTCTTCGACGGCGGCCTGACGGCGGTGCTCTCCCTGCACCTCGTTGAGCGACTCAATCCGAGACTGGCGGGGGAAACCGAAGAAGCGAGCATCGGCGCCATCATCCTGCTCGCCTTCGGGCTCGGCGCCGCGGCCACGGTCTACGGCATCAAGACCGCCTTCAATTTCTACCGGGCCGAGCGCATGCTCGGGCCGATGTGGCTGATCGCCGACATCGCGTTCGCCTACGGCGCGTGGAAAATCGCTCAGCTCGCTTGGCGGCGCTCGCACGAGGACGCCGAGACCGGGCGTGAGAACTGGGTCTGGGCGCTGGCGGCCTTCGCCGTATGGCTTCCCGGCGCGCGTATCGTCGCGCGTTTCGGCTACGCGCTCGAGCTGCCGGCGGTTCTGGTGTATTTCTTCGTCGCGGCCTGGACCGCTGTCGCCGCTGGGCTCGCCTGGCGGCTCTGGAAGGAGCGGCACCACTTCGGGACCACGCCTTTGATCGACTCCAAGCCGGCCGCCGCTTCGGCGATCTGGCGCGTCGCGGGGTCCATCATCCTCATCATCTGGCTCGGCGCGGATCTCAACGACGGGCGCTCGGCGGGGTTGTTCTCTGCCGCGATCGACTGGCCCTCCCGGGCCTTGTTCGCGCTGGCATTCCTCTCGTCGCGGTTGAAGGTTTAAACCTTAGGCGCCGGTATCTTCGAGACCGTGTGAAGATAGCCAATCGTAGTGCTTCCCCAGATAATTGCAGCACGTACTCCGGATATCTTTACACCCATGTTTCGAAAGCCTCTGTACCCGGCCTTCAAATTCCGAAGGATTGACGCCAGCTTCGATTAGATGCTCGATGCAACTGATAGCGTCAAATGCGGTCCAGTTGGTTAATCGATCATCGTTCCAGAGATCGGGCATGGCCCACAAATGATCCAGGTGCTTCCGTAATACGCCCGGAGCTTTAGGATGCTTTGTCGCCGCTAGCGCCTGCGTGAGATTAGCCGTAAAACTCGTTGTTCTCGCCAATCGATCGACCAAAATAGTGAAGGCCTCTTCTTTCGGCAACCGGAAGCTAACGGATAGGGCGATCGCAATCCAGTGGCTCGGATCATTCGATTGCATCACGAACCGTAAAATATCGGGGACGTCGTGGTTGTTCTGAATGTGGCCGCATGCTGAACAGAAATCCGCGCGCTCACCTTCCGTCCAAGCGGGCCATTCATTTTGAAGCTCTCTAGACGAAATCGATGCGCTTCCATCCAAGAAACGCGGAACGGACGCGCTGGATTTTCTTTTCTTGTCGAAGTAGTGGCGGTTGAAGCGAGTTTCCTTCCACAGAGGCAGTCGTTTGCCGTTAACAAAGACGGCGGCCGGATATTCATCACCCCATTCTGTCTTTAGTGAATCACTCATGATCTGGCTTATATTCAAAGGAATCCGCGACAATATCGATCATGGACCCGCTGTTCGTGGTAATCGAGTAATGAAGGGC
Organism: Elusimicrobiota bacterium; assembly: GCA_043731745.1. Taxonomy (GTDB): domain Bacteria; phylum Elusimicrobiota; class Elusimicrobia; order UBA1565; family UBA9628; genus GWA2-66-18. The sequence continues at coordinate 6,598 of JAYTIP010000034.1, forward strand.
TTCGCCCTTGAGGGCCGACGGGAATTTATTTGCCTGCCGGAAAACTTCGGAATCCGCCGTTGCGCTCGTCTTGTCAATCGTATCTCGGCGGGACATGCCCCCATGGATGTTGGTCTTCAACAGTCGACAGTCCTTGAAAGATAGCCTCTGCACGCCTGCTTCTGTTCGTATGGACAAGTGTACATTCCAAATTCCGTCATCTTCTTGAATTGCCGCAAGATCGATGAGGTCGGCATCGTGTAAATCTAATTCGCAGAAGATTTCCTTCGTTGAGCGAACCATGGTTTATTTCCTCGCAATACCCACATCGAGCTCGACCCCGTATTTGAAAAGCAATTGAATGATCTTCTTCGAAAAAAAGTATCCACGCGTGGTATCTGATTCATCCATATCGGCAAGTATCGTGGCGAAAATCCTCGTTGCGCCTAATTTTCTGGCGCGTACGAGGTGCCTTGAATAGCCCTTAAGCAATAGATACAGGTCTTCTTCGACATGTTGGGTGTCGGGTTCTTTTACTGAAGACTTCCAGTATTTTCCGGACTCCTGCTTGACCCCGGTTTCCATTCGATATGTTGAATGCACGGTGCCGGCATCCTTGCTCCGAATGCTGGCCTGAAATTCATTTGGATTGAAATTTCTTCCATCAATAAATATGTAGGCCCTGAACTTATTCATTTCCACCTCTTGGTCGTAGGTATGGACGGCCCACGCTTTCCACAGTTCCCGTGTGCCTTTATCACTATTGATCCGTCCGTACATGCACATATATCGAAACGGGCGACAGGAGTGGCACCCCATTCTTCTTTGAAGATATGCTCATCCGCTATTCCGGCTCTTTCGCGCTGCCATGATCTGGCAAACTCGCAATCGTCCTTGTCCTCCTTATCTTGCAGGTTCTTTAAGGCTCGATCATAAGCCTTTTCCGAACGGATGACTTCGTCTATTCTTTCATTTGCCACCGTGCCAATGGCCCAACCTATATCAAATACTTGCTTGGGCGTGACGATGACGAGCGCGCCGGTCGCCACTGACCCTAGTGTTATAGCCGCAGTTACGCGTAATACCGCGCCCTCGCCGATGAGAATAAAGGTTTGACCTGCCGCCGGAGCGACTGCAGTGATGACCGGAACCATGAGCAGGGCCTTCTTCGCCCCCGTAGCGTCGCCAGCTTCGACCGGACCTAAGGCTTGATTCGCTTCATCAGTGGTTCCGTCCGCCCCTTTCTCGGGATCATAGCGGCTGAGTTCGTTTAAACTGCGCTGTGCGGCGGTGCGAACTTGATGGACTTCGGTTTTTCCGTTCGACACTTGAATTGAGATGGTTGCAGAGCCAGCATCTTGTCGATCTTCAAAGGAGCCTGAGTAATAGCTGGCGCAACTTGTGCAGTAGCGTCGCTCCTACCCTGAAACAGTTTGCCAATGCCACGGAACAGGGCCGAAATGCCGACGATTGCGAGTTGCCCTAGAGCTTGCCCCAGCTCTGAGCTGCCGTTGTTTGACGAGTAGCTCGAAGACGAACCGCCCGATGAGCCTGAATCGCAGTACTTCATACACACGATATTTCCCATCGGTGGGTCGGAAACGTAAGACGCGTTCCATAGCTGGTTTGGATGAGTATGACTCAGAACAGCGGCGGTGCCGGCGTCTTCGATGGCCTCGCTCGGGGGGCCGGGAGGGACTTGCGCCCCCTCGAGCCACAGTGCGATCTTCCGGGCTGGAACGGCGACGGGCCAGCGCCCCTCTTCCGTGTCGGCCGGGCGTTGGACGAGCAGTCCCGCCACCTCGCCCGCGTCGTTGAGCACCGGCCCGCCGGAAAAGTCGGCGGAGACGGCGGCGTCGGTCTGGAATGAAGCCGGTCCGGACTTCGTGACGAGTCCCGAGGTCTTCGTCCACAGGCCGGAGGCCTCGGTGTGGCCGAGCGCGGTGACGAGCTCGTCCTTGGCCGGCGCTTGCGTCGCGAGGGGGAGAGCCGGAGCGGGCGATGCTTCGGCAAGAGTGAGCGTCGCGAGACCGAGAGTCTCATCACGGCGAGCGACGGTGGCGGTCAGCTCGGTGGACTTCTCCGCATAAACGCGAGAATGGTCGTCACCGACCGTGATCGCGATGTCGGTCACCAGAACGGGACCGAACTTCGTCTCGATCATGGTCGCCGCGGCGCGCCGCGCGCCGCTCACGACGACGAACACCGAGGATTCCGGCGCCGCGCGGGGCGTCGCGCGAGAGGCGAGCGTGGGAGCCGACGCGGCCGGGCCTTGGGACGCGGCGAGATCCTCGTATGCGGAAGCTCGCATGCAGTAAAGCTTGGAGCGCGCCTCGCCGACGGCCTTGTCCGAGGCCAATGCCAAGGTCAGCTTGCGGATTAAAGAGCGGCGTTTCTCATATTCGGCGGCGGAGAGCTTGGTCTTGGCGGAGGCTTGGTCGAGGGCCTGCTCGGCGGACTTGCCCTGAGCCTGGGGACCGAGCAACGACACGAGCCAGGGGGAGGAGGCGCCCTGCGCATTCTGAAATAGGCCGTCGCGGCTCTCGAGGAGTTTTCGGCGCGCCTGCGCGGGCGAGCAGGGCGGAGCCGGAAAGCGGGCGGCCCAGGTGTAGTCGGTGACCGCGAGGGTGCGGTAGATCGCGTTCAGAGTCGAGGCGCGGTCTTGGAAGAACGGGCGCAGCTCCGGCGTGATGCGCGGCTCGAGCTTGAGCAGGTTTTCCTTGACCTGGGACTCGTCGCGGAAGGATTCGAAGCCGCCGGCCAGCAGTTGCAGATCGGCTTGGAGGGACGCGAGACGCTTTGAGTCCTCCCTTCCTTCATATGTGGAGTTGGCGGCCTTCTCGTCGCGGGTCACGGCATAGGAGGTGAAGAGCGTCCACAGCGGATCGTCGGTCGTTTCCGCGCGCAGCGAAGAGCTTAGGCCGAGGAGGAGGGCGAGGGCCAATCTCACGGGGTTAGGATAGGCCCGTTGCGCGAGTGTGTCAATGAGGTTTCTCTCTTGACACCTTAAAGCCTGGCACCAGACTTCGGGCCCACGCAAGCCTAGGCCACCTGCCCGCGACCCCTCGTCCCCATGGGCCCACGCCCGAACGCGAAGCGTCTGCCATAATCCAGTCAGATGTTATTGATTTGGATCAACAAATGAGGCGCTTCCCCCTGCGCCGCCTCCTCGGAGCCCTGCTCTCGTTCGCCATCGTGGCGGGCGCGCCGGGCTCGGATTTGTACCGCGCCGCCGCGCAGTCCGTCGGCGCGGGCGCCGCCGAATCCGGTTCCGCCGCGCGCGCGATTCCCTCTCTGGGAATGACGACGCTGAACACCCCGGTTCCCTCGCTGACGCCCTCGATTTCGTTGGCACCCTCGCTCACTTTGTCGGCCCCGTCGATTGCGCCCGAGGCGCAGGTGCTGCCTGCCGCGGCGCTGATCCCGGCCAAGCTCGTCGCCGCTGCTCCCGCGGCATCCATTGAAGCGACTTCCGCGCTCCACGCGACTGGTTTTTCCGTCAAACCCCTCTCCGTTCAGGCCGTCGCCGCTCCGTCTTACGCTCCCGCCGCTCTGACCGCGGTTCGCTCCGTCGCCGCGACTCCCGAGAAGCTCGCCCAGTCGGGCGCCATGTTCGACGGTGCGTCGGCGCGTGGTCCGACCGTCACGCCTGTGTTCGGTGGCGTCGGCCGCGCGATCAAGCGCGGTCTGGCGATCCTCACGCTCTCCGTCGGAATGCTCGTCACGCAGAACGCCGCTCACGCGCAGGTCGCGATCCAGGCGCCTCTTCTGCCTCCGGCAGTCGGGCAGCAAGTTGGTCCGGTCGTCGATCCTCGCGTGGCGAAGCGCCCGCCGA
>JAYTIP010000035.1:0-7962 GCA_043731745.1 Elusimicrobiota bacterium
GCGCGTCGAGCTGACCAAGATTTCCGAGAGCTTCACGGCCGAGCTCACGAAGGGCTATATGGCCGCCGCGAAGCTCCCGCCAGACGAGGCGGTCGACCAGGAGCAGCACATGGGGCAGACGATCAAGAACCTCATGAAATTCACGCGAAACTTTTCGTCGATCAGCGAGCGCTCGATCGACCCGGCGGGGGGCGCGCACTACTCGCGCTGCCGGCTCGACGCGGCGGGCGTCCTCGCGACGATCGACGACAGCCGAGAGCTCGATCCCAAGGCGCTGCACTTCGTCCGAGACCACGTGAAGGAATACTTCGCCGCCCGCGCGAAGCGCTAGTCTTTGACCGGACGGAAGCCGACGCGGCCGCAGCGCGTTTCCGGCACGTCAAAGCGGCGCTGGGTCGCGCGCGCGTAAGACGCGTCGAACAGGAACGAACCGCCGCGGAACACGCGGTAGCGCTCGCCCGGCGTGTTCCAGGACTTGCCGTCGGACGGCGCGCCGTCGTAGGACGGGTGATACGCGTCTTGGACCCAGGCCCAGGTGTTTCCCGCCATGTCGCACAGCCCTTGGTCGGTGTTGCCCGCGGGCTTCGAGCAGACGGGCGCGGTGCCGGCGCCGCAGCCGGCGATCGCGGCCTTGTCGCAGTCCGGCGCCTGGTCGCCCCACGGGTACGCGCGCTCCTTGCCGGCGCTGCGCGCGGCGTACTCCCACTCGGCCTCGGTCGGCAGGCGTCCGCCCGACCATTTGGCGAAGACGCTCGACTGCTCCCAGTCCACGCAAACCACGGGGTGGTTTGCTTCTTTAGATCGGTTCTCGCAGTCGGAGGCGGGCGTGCAAACATGCGCGTCCACGCACGCCTGGTACTGACGATTCGTCACGGCGGACTTCGCCATGCGGAAAGTCTTAACCGTGACCGGATGCGGCGGCCCCTCGTCGCCTTGGGCTCCGCCCATCAGGAAGGTCCCGCCCGGGATCAGCACCCATTCGATCTCGGCGGCCCGCGCGGAGACGGGCCCCTTCGCGGCCTTCGGCGCCGGCGCGGCGGGGAGCCGGCACGACTTGTCGCGCAAGTCCTTTATAAACGGCGCCAGCGCGTGCGCCTGCTCCGGACTCTCGCGCGGGAAGTCGAAGACCGTCCTCGTGCCCAACACCGGCGCACCGGCGGGGTCTCCTGCGACGATATAGTTCGTGACGCGCACGTCGTCGCCGCGGCAGGTGCCGCCGCGTCCGCAGCTCATGAGGTCGTCGAGCTGGGCGCGCGTGAGCGAGACTGGGTTGAAGGCGGCGGCCTTGATGCCCTTGCTCCAGCCCACATATTGGACCAAACCTCCGGCGATCGAATATCCGACGACGGTCACGGGCGCGTCAGTGGACTTCATCACCGCGCTCACGAACATGCGAGCGCGATCGTAGAGCACCGGGAGCGCGGCGGGCGGCGGGGGGGCTCCGGTTTCGATGAAGGAGACGACGACTTCGCCGGTGTCGCGGCGGCGGTAAACGTGGGCGGCCAGCGGGCCGAATTCTCCGGCGCCGTCGGTGACCGGCGCCCACAAACCCTCGCCGGCGGAGGGATCGAAAGCGGGATCGGCCAAGCGAGCGTACTCGCAGACCTCGGGGCCGACGCGGGGGGGCTCGGAGGCGGCGGCCTGTCGGCCTAATAGAACGACCGACAGGACGGCGACGCGCACACTCACGGCTTCGGCCCCGGGTTTACTTCAGGTCGTCGGCGAGAATCTCGCGCATCGGCCGGAAGGAGAGGTCGCAGATGCGCAAAGCGGGATCGCCGCGGTCGCGGGTCGTCGAGCGCGCGTCGTTGGCCTCGCTGCTCCATGAACCGCCGCGGAAGACGCGCTTGGTTCCCGCGGGGGACTCGAACGCGCTGCCGTTGGTCGGCGCTCCTTCATAAGTCGGGTGGTACCAGTCCTGCACCCACTGCCAGGTGTTGCCCGACATGTCGCACAGGCCCTGCTCGGTGTTGCCCGAGGGCTTGGAGCAGACGGGCCAGGTCGCCTTGCGGCCGCAGCCGCCTGAGACGACGGCGTTGGCGCACGACGCGGCCTCGTCGCCCCACGGATAGGCGCGATCCTTGCCGGCGCTGCGCGCGGCGTACTCCCACTCGGCCTCGGTCGGGAGGCGACCGCCGACCCACTTGGCGAACTGCTGGGCCTGGTCGAAATCGACGCAGATCTGAGGGCGATCGTCGCCGGCGGAAGGGTGGCCGCAGGTGTCGGCCACGGTGCAGGACCCGGCCGCGACGCACGCCTTATATTGCTTGTTGGTCACCACGGTCTTGGCCATTTCGTAGGCCTTGAGCGTGACCTTGTGACGCTGGGCGCCTTCGCCCATCATAAAGGTGCCGCCGGGAATCCGAATCCATTCGACGCCGGATTTTTCCGCCGCGTTAACGGCCTTGACGCCGCTCGCGGTCTGGACCGGCTGGGTCACGAGAGCGCGCTGTTCGACGGGAGCCGCAGAGGCGACGGCCGCTCCCAACCCGACGCACACCGCCGACAAGATCAACCCGCACTGACCGCGTTTCAAGTTCATGGTCGGCTCCCTTTCTTCCTGCGTTGCTAGCATAGCCCCGCTCTTTAGAAAAGTCAAGCCTCTTGATTTTACTTAGGTCCTCTGTTAGACTTCAGACATGGCACCCACTAAAATCGCGCCCATGGTTTTGACCGTTTTCGCGCTGTTTTCGGTCTCCGCAAGTGGGGAACAATTTTCGTTGGCCGGCCCTAAAGGGGAAACGAAGCCCCGCGAGGCTGAAAAGCCGGTCGTGATGCCCCCGGCGCCGTCCGCCAAGCAAGGCGCGGCGAACGCGGCCAAGGCCGGGCTCCAATTCGTCACGATTCCCGGCGGCGAATACAGCATGGGGACCGCCGAAGACGGGTGGGACGCCGCCAAGCCCGTTCACCGCGTGAAGATCAAGGATTTCGAACTGACCAAGTCCCACGTGACGAACAAGCAATACAAGGCCTGCGTCGCGGCGGGCGCGTGCGAGCCCCATCACATCAACGACGGCACCTGCTGGATGCTCGACGGCAGCCGCAAGGGCAACGGCGACATGTGGGTGCAGAAGAACATCCCGAAGGAATTCCTCGGCGACGATCAGCCGATCATCTGCGTGAACTGGTACGAGGCCAAGGCCTACTCCCAGTGGGTGGGCGGACGCCTGCCCTCCGAGTCCGAGTGGGAGTACGCGGCCCGCAGCGGCGGCAAGGATCAGAAGTACCCGTGGGGCAACGAAGAAGCGACCTGCGAGCGCGCCGTCATGGACGACGGCGGCAACGGCTGCGGCCACGCCGGCACGATTCCCGTGTGCTCGAAGCCGAAGGGCCTCACCTCCCAGGGCCTGTGCGACATGGCCGGAAGCAACTGGGAGTGGACCGAGGACTGGCTGCACGACTCCTACGTGGGCGCGCCCACGGACGGCAGCGCCTGGGTCAAGCCCGCGGGCATCATGCGCGTGGGCCGCGGCGGCTCGTGGAACGACTACTCCGCGTTCCTGCGCTCGTCCTTCCGCAACGCGGGCTATCCGACCGACCGCTGCGCGGCGGGCGGTTTCCGCGTCGCCCGCGACCGGCCGGCGTCGTCGCCGGCGCCCGTCAAGGTCACGGCCCTATAAAACTCAGCGCGCCGTTCGCGCGCTGAGGTAGGTGCTTCGTCCCGCGGTGACGCTCACGCCCTTATAGGTCTGCGCGGAAATCTCTTTTCCCGCCCCATCCTTGAAGACCGCCGTCAATTCGTAAACGCCCGGCGGCAGCGCGAGACGCGCGACGCGGACCTGCGAGGGTAGCTCACGCAACGACCGGAGATCGGCGGACGGCGTCGAGCGCGTCATGTCGGTCGTCTTGAGGGTCAGCAGGTACTGCCACGAGTTGGACCCGTACTTCACGGCGGCGTCGCGATCGTTGAGGCGCGCGAGCATGTGGCGGATCATCGCGTAGGCGACGCGACGCGTGCGCGCGGCGGCATTGCGCTCGACGAGGTCGCGCGTCAGCGACGAGACCGCGTCATAGACGATCGCGGAGGTCGCCTTGCGATCTCCGGCCCGGATCTCCGAGGACGCGATGATAAAGGACGCAGGTTCGTACCGTGGGCCGGCGACGGTGATCGAGGACACGGCGAAGCCCGCGGCGAGGGCCTCGGGTACCCGCGACTTGAACACCACGGGATCGCCGTCTTTGCGGACGCGTTCGATCGCGGCTCGGCCTTCTTGCGCGGTCGCGCTCCAGCGCTCGGCGACCTTGCGGGGGGCGGCGCCGTTGCTATGGACGAAGACGACTTCGCCCGAGCCCGGCGCGAGAGGGCTCGCCGGCGCGGTTTTTCCAAGGAAAGCCTCGTCGAGGTTTCGAATGAGGGCGAGGACTTCGCGCTCGGCGGAACCTGCCGCGTAATCCGCGTCGCCTTCGTCGAGATAGGTGGTGGCGGAGCTTCGTGAGACGGCCAGCGTCGCCAGTTCGCGGCTGCGCGCTTCGGCGGCCTCGAGCTCCCGGGCGCTTTCTTCAAAGAGGCCCGCGTAGAAGAGTGAGAGCCCCCGGTCGGCGTGAAAGAGTACGGCATTCCCGCCCGTGGGATCCCACTCGGAGGGCGCGGCGATCTCGCTCGCCGCGGGAAGGGCTTCGACGACGGGCTCGTCCTTCTCGGACAGCTCGCGGTGGAAATTCAGCTTGAGCGACGCGCCTTTATCCAGGTGCGCCAGGAGGTAGTCCCGCAGCCCGGCGTCGAGCGCCGCCGACTCCGTCAGCTTGCTCTTGACCAGTTTCACGTCGAGCTTGACCAACGCGTAGTAGCGGCGGGAGTCGGGCGTGGCGTAGGTCGCCGCGACCTCCTCGTTGTTGACCGCGAGCTTCACCAAGGCCTGCATGGCCGCGACGGTCTTCGGCCCGCGCGCCGATTCGGACTTGGCTCCGGCCGTGTCGAGGTACTTGCTCGTCAGCTCGACCATGACGGCGGTGACGACCTCGAGCACCTCCTCGCGCGCCCGCTCCCGGGCGATGTTCTGGCCGAGCGCGGCCACCCGCACCTCGGAAGCCACGCCGCGACCGTAGAACGCCCATTCACCGGCGTCGTTGCGGAACACGCCCGAGCCGCGCGTGGCCCAGGACGGGAGGTTGGCGTCGCGGCGGCCCGGCGAGGCGCAGGAGACGGCGAGCAAAGCCAAAGAGAGGATGACGCGCATCATGAGGGAGGAAGTTCCGGGACGACGGCCGTGGGGGACGGCGCGCTGAGCGACTCGAGAAAATCGACGAGGGAGTTTTTCTCGTCCTCGGTCAGTCCCAGCGGTTTCATCTCCGGATCGACTCCGTGCTTGTCGTCGCCGCCGCGGTCGAAATAGTCGACGACGGCCCGCAACGAATCGAAGCGCCCGTCGTGCATGTACGGGCCGGTCTGCGCCACCTGGCGCAACGACGGCGTCTTGAAGTCGCGTTTGTTGTTTCGGCCCATGTCTTCTCGGCCCGGCGCCACGCTCAGCCCCACGTTGTGAAAGCCGTCGTCGGCGAAATGGTCGGTTCCGTGGCATGTGATGCAACGTCCCTTCCCAACGAACAAAACGAGGCCGCGGCGAGCGGAGGGCGACAACGCCGCCGGGTCGTCGCGGAACTTGTCGAAGGCGCTTTCTTTCTGCGCGTAGACCGCGTCGATCGTGCGCACGAAAGACCCGATGGCCGAGGCGACGTCGGCGACGGAGAGCGTATCGCGGCCGTACACGGCTTTGAACTCGGCCGCGTAACCGGGGATCGCTTTGAGGCGGGCGGGAAGCGCCGCGGGGTCCTGATTCATCTCGAGCGGATTCTTGATCGCGTCGAGCAAGGCGACCTCGACGCTGTCCGCGCGGCCGTCCCAGAAGAAGGAGTGACGGTAGTGGAGGTTGAGCAAGGTCGGCGTGTTGCGCCGCCCCTCCTGCTGACGGACCCCTTTGGCGCGGGGAAGCCCATCGGTGAAGGACAGCGCGGGCTTGTGGCAGGTCGCGCAGGCGTGGGTACCGTCCGAGGAGAGGCGGGGATCGAAGAACAGCTTGCGTCCGAGCTGCACCTGAGCGGGGGAAGGCGGATCCTTCTCGGGATAGCCCGTGGGCGCGCCGATGGCCGCGAGCGCGGCGGTTTCCTCGGGACGGTACGCGGGCGTCTTGTCCTCCGCCGCCGACGCGGCGACGGCGAGGAGGAGAACGAGAACCCTCATCAGGACGGCCTCAACCTTACTTCTTGTCGGGAGCCGAGACGCTCTGCGCGTACAGATGCTGGGACTGCTTCCAGGCCACGATCATATTGCCGTCGGAGCCGCGCATGACCGTGATGCCCAAAGAGCCCGTGCCTCTGTAGCTGCCGACCGTCAGGCCTTCGCCAAAGCGCGTGCGGCCCTCGAGGTCGCTGACCTGTGCGACGACGTTGCGCGTCGGCTCCTCGACCCACGAGGAGTAGATGAAGTCGCCGCTGCGCACGACCTCGTGCTGCTCCTGGCCGATATGCCGGCCGACGCGCGCGGAGAACAGGGGCGCGTCGGAGGCCTTGGGGCCGAAGCGGGCCAGCCAGAGGTCCGCCGTGTATTGAGGAAGCGTGGTCCCGGTCACGTAGCGTTCGTGCTCGCTGCACGACGGCGTGCCGACCGCCTTGACCGACGCGTCGGCGTCGCGCTCGAAGGGGCCGTGGGGGCGGGACGCGTACTGCAGCAACACGCCGCCCTGCTCGTCCGTCGCGGCCGCGAGGCCGAACTTAAAGCTCTTCGCGTCGTTGTCGACGACGACGCTGCCCTGGGGCCAGCCGGCCGCGGGCGCGCCCTGACCGTCCACGCGCGCCAGGCGCAGAACGTCCGACCCGTTCTTATGTCCGACCCACGTCACGAAAACGCCGCCCTGGCCGTCGGCGGAGGCGCCGAGCAAGCGGCCGCAGGGGAGCGCGGGATTGAGCCCCGCCCAGTCGTCCTCGCTGAGGCGGCGATCTGAGATCGCGCCGTCAGGCGCGACGTGCAGGGCGGACACCTGGAAGCTGTCGCCCTGATGGCGGTCGGACAGCACGAACAGAGCCTCTCCCGTCTTCGCGCCGGCGAAGCCCAGGTTGGCGAACAGCAAGGTCGAGGCCGCCGCGGTCTCGTAGGCGTCGCGGGTGTAGAGGATCTTGCCCTTGCCGTCGGCGCGGAAGACGAAGAGCGTCTCGGCGTCGCCGGAGGCGGTCTTGCGGGACGCGAGCGCGATCACGCCGCCGTCGCCGCCCGTTACGAGGAAGTACTTGCTCGCCCCGGTCGCGCCCGGGACCGCGGAGGTCCACAACGAGCGGCCGTTGCCGTCGACGCGCTGTAAGTTGAGTTTGCCGAACGCGTAGCCGCTGTCGCCGACTTCTTGATAAGAGACGACGACGCCGCCGGCGCCGTCGGACGCGAGGCCGAGGTTGCCGAAGCTGATCTTGGGCGCGGCCGCGAGAAGGAGGGACTCGCCGCCGTTCCAGAGCTTTTTGCCGTCGGCCGAGATATGCTGGCCGTAGAGGCGCATCGCGGAGTCCTGCAAGGGATCGACGGCGACCCACGCCAAGAAGGTTCCGCCCTTGCCGTCGGGGATGGCGCGGGAGAAGCGCTCGCTGTCCTTGACGACGGGGAGCCCGGTCGCGACTTTAACGGGCGCCGAGCCCCAACGAGGCGCGGAGAACGCGGGAGACGACAACAGCCCCAACGCCATCAGCAAGAAGAACCGAGTCGCGTGCTTATCCATGCGGGCCCCCTTAAATCTTAACGACGGAACGATTCTATATAGCATTTTATTGGAAGACGACAATAATAGAGGAGTATAACCCCTTGCGGAGAATAATCAAGGGGGGCGTGGACTTGACCGCCCCGCGCATTTCAACTAACCTAACTCCCATGGACACGGCGCGACCGGACGACATCTCCGCCATGCTCGAGAGCGTCTGTAATCTCGGCCGTTCGTCCCTCTACGGCCTGAGACGGCGGCGCATCTTGGGCGCCGCACGGCACCG
>JAYTIP010000036.1:0-5576 GCA_043731745.1 Elusimicrobiota bacterium
GAAAGACGGCCGTGGCCGCGACGAGGAAGACGGCGAGGCCGGAGGCGCCCCAGCGGGTTTTATAGCCGAGAATGACGGAGACGGCACCCAAGGATTCGACCGCGATCGCCGCGATGCACAGCAGGTTCACCGCGGGCATGCCGTGCGCCTCCATGAACTGGAGGGTCCCGTCGAAGTTGGTGATCTTGCCGAAGGCCGACGCGAGGAAGATGATGGCGATGAAGAGCCGCCCCACGAGCGCCAAGACGTCGTCGGTGTCCATGAACCCATGTTAACAAAGAAAGGAAGCGTCCACCAATGGGGTCTGACCCCTGACAATCCCGGCTTCTTCCGCTATACTACGGCTCATGCGCGCGGCCCTCATCGCCGTCTTCCTGCTCGCGTCCGCGACTTCGGCGCGGGCTCTCGACAACCAGGCTCCCACGCTGTGGCAGGAGCGCTTTTTCTGGGACGCACTGCTGACCGCGCGCGACAAGCTCGCGCGCCAGCAAAGCGACCCGATGATGATCCCGGTGATGAAGGCCATCGCCGGCCAGGTCGCCCAGCAGGTGGCCAACCTGGCGCAGATCGATCAGTACGTGAAGGCCCAGGGCGACAACCTGCGCTATGCCTACGCCCAGCCCGATCCGCAGCCGAGCCTCGACACCATCATCAACAACTTCGACACGCTCACCACGGGCTGCGACCAGGTGCGCCAGAACCTCTACTACCTGACGGCCCGCCAGCGCATCGCCCAGTCGCAGGCCTTGCCCGATCCGGAGATGTACCAGACCGGATTGCTCATTCTCGGACAGGTCCAGCAGCTGCAGCTCACGCTGAACTCGCTCTTCACCAACATGACCGGAGTGCGCAATCTCGTCGTCGACAACAACTGGGCTAACGACAAGAACTTCAGCCACCGCACCGAGGAACTGATGCGCTCCGTCGTGCGCGTGCAGGACGCCGTGTTCTCGGTGTACAACGCCGGCTACGAACTCGCCATGCGATGCCGGTGACGGCCGCGGCCGTCGTACTGGCCGCCGCCCAGATCGTCTCTTTTAGAACCGCCGACGGCTGGAAGCTCGAAGCGAGCTACCGCCCGGCAAAAGCCGGCCGTGCGACGATCGTCTTGATACACGGCGTCGCGGCCTCACGGCAGGAGTGGGAGCCGCTGACCAAGCGCCTGCAGGAGAAAGGCGTGGGCACGCTCGCCGTCGACCTGCGCGGACACGGCGGCAGCACGGCGGGGCCGAAGGGGCCGGCCGACTTCAACGGCTTCACCAAGGCCGACTCGTGGACGAAGATGACCGAGGACTTGCGATCCGCGGCGTTCTGGCTCAAAAAGCAGGGCGTGAAGGATTCCATGATCGCGTTCGGCGGCGCCTCGATCGGAGCCAACCTCGCGTCTCAGGTGGCGGCGGAGCGGACCAAGACTCCGTTCTTGCTTCTGCTGTCGCCCGCCGACGACTACCGCGGCGTACGGCTGGCGGTGCGCCCGGGCTTAAAAACACTCGCGGCGGCGTCGCTCACCGACCCGCGCGCGCTCGACGCGGTGAACGCGCTCGAGAAGGGCAAGTACGCGCAGACCGTCACCGCCGCGCGCGGCCACGGAGCGCAGATGTTCGAGGATCCGAAGGTGCTCGACAAGCTCGTCGATTGGTGCGCGTCGGCCGCTCGCTAGCGGGCTAAGGGACGGGGACCGTGGATCGTCCGACCAGTATCGATTCCGACAGCGCGGGCGGATAGACGACCCGCTCAGTGAGACGGCCGGCCAGAAGTTCCCGGGCGGCTCGCGCCGCCTCCCGTCCGCATTCGCGGAAGGAAACGACCAAATCGCCCCGCACCTCATTTAGGACCAACCCTTCCGCGGGAGCGAAGAACGGCAGCGAACGAGCTCGAGAGAATTCACGCGCGGCGCCGAAGGTCTGCGGCGTCACCGAGACCGGATCCGGCGCGAGCCAGATAGCGTCGGCGAGCACGCCGTCCTTGCGCAGGAGCCGGGGTATGGCGTCCGCAGAAGCGAGGATCGCGTCCTCGATCCGGACGCCCGCTCGTTTCCCGGCGACGGCCGCGAGGCGGATGAACTCGGCGTCCGCGGCGGGGGAGCGGACCGCGAGCAGGCGGTGCACGCCCGCCGCCGCGAGCATGGCGGCGAACCGCTCCGGCGAAGGCGTCATCGCGACTTGCACCGTCGCGGGGCGCCCGCCGTCGGCTCGGTAGGTCGGGGCTAGTGCCACGACCATCGGCGCGCCGCCTTGTCTCGCCCGGGCGGCGGCATGCGCACCGAAGGCGACGATCACGCCGCGTTCGCCCGGAGGCAGGGCCCGCCCGGCGGACGCGACCTCGACGCCTTCTCCCCACTCGGCGCGAAAGCCCTCCAGCGCTTCCCGGTAGGAGCCCGCGAGCGGCTCGCTCACCACGACGAGCACACGGGCGGCGCGAGCCGTCGCGGGAGCTAAAAACAGCAATGCGAGCAGCGCGCCGCGCATCAAAATCTCACCGTCGTTCCGCCTTGGATGCGCCGCGGGACGACCAGGTTGTCGACGAACTCGCGGCGGTAAGGGCGCTCGAGGTTCTGCCCGGCGAGGAAAAGTTCGATCCAGGATGCCGGCGACCAGGAGACGCGCGCGTCCAGACGCCAGAAGGCGGGCACTTCTTCCTGCGCCGCGCCGGAGGTCGAGTCGGCTTTGTACGCGTCCTTCCACCCGGCGTTCATCGAGGCCCGCAGGTGCAGCGGCAGGGCCCAGTCGAAGCCGAGGTTCACCTTGTGATGGGGCGTCGTGTTCAGATAGATCGCGTGCGCGTCCTGATCCCGGACGGTCTCCTGCGTGTAGTTGGCGTAAACGGAGCGGCCCAGCGCGACTCGCCAGCGCGCGGAGGCCTCGAGGCCGCGCAGGATCACCGTGTTGGTGTTGTCGTAGGTGAAGTTGACGGCGGCAGGACCGCTGGTCTCGTCGAGGTTGAGGTGGTCGCGGATCTCGGTGTAGAAACCGGTGAGCTCCAGGGTCAGCGTCCGGTCGCGGAACAAGCCGCGCCACCCCGCCTCGTAGTTCGTGAGCGGTGACGGCGTCAGGTTCGGGTTTCCCGCGATGTGCACGGCCCCGCTGTTGGTGGTGAAATCAGCGTAGCGGTGCAATATTTGGGGCTTGATGTTGGCCCGCGAATAGGAGAGGCGCAGGGAGTGCGCCTCCGTCGGGGACCAGAGCAAAGCGGTCTGAAAGTCCTTGTGGTAGCCGCCGGCGTTGGCCGTTTCGTGGTTCATCCCGCCCATCAGAACGACGCTCGGCAACACCTGGATCGACTGGTGCAGGAAGCCGCGCACGGTGCGGTTGGTCTGCAGCGGGGTGGAGCCGTAAAGATAGCTCGAAGCGGAGGCCGCATAGCGCCAGGCGGCCCCGTAGGTCGTCTGCAGGCGTCCGTCGGCCCAAGAGATCGTGTGCAAGGCCTCCGTGTCGTACTGCCAGAAACGCGAGTTCGTTTCCAGGCCGCTGTCATTCGGGAATTCGCTCGCGATAAATTCGTTTCGCGAAAAGTTGATCTCCAGGCTCGAGTCCGGGCCGGTCGGCCGCTCCAGATGGGCCATCTGGAAGTTCGTGAACATGCGGCCCTGACTGCGGACGCCGAAGGATTTCCCGAAATTCTGCCGGTCGACTCCGGCCATCAGTTCGACCGTGCTGTCTCCGAGCTTCGTCCAGCCGCGGAAGTTTCCCGCGTGGTCGTGAATGAAGTCGTGGCCCTCCACGGAGGGGTTCGCCACGCTCGGAGCGCCGCCCTGGGTTTTGGAGGTCGCGCTCAGGCGCAGGCCGCCGCGAGCGCCGGCCGACTCCCCGGCGGCGGACAATTCGCCCAGGCTCCCGGTTCCCCCCCTCAGCGTCGCCTCGCCCGCAAGCCGCGCGGAGGGCCGGCGGGTGATGATGTTGATGACGCCGAGGCCGGCGTTGGAGCCGTACAACGCGGCGTTGGGGCCGCGGACGATCTCGATTCGCTCGATGTCCTGAAGCTGGACCGGCACCTGCTCCCACAAGGTCACGCCTGAGAGAGGATCGTAGACGCTGCGCCCGTCGAGCAGCACGAGCAATTCGGCGTTCGTGTCCCGCGGGATGCCGCGAACGGAGACCACGGCCCGGTTCGAGCCGGAGCTCGAGCGGCCCTCGATGACATCGAGGCCGACGCGAAATCGCAGCAGGTCCCAGAGGTTGACGACGCCGGAGGCGGCGATGTCCTCGGCGGTGATCACGTCCACCGGCACCGGAGAACCTTGCATGGACGACACGCGCCTTAGCGGCGTCGAGGAGCGGCCTTCCTCCGCGAAAAAACGGAACGCCTCCTGGGCCGACTCGGCCGGATCCGCCGCGGCCACGGGTGCCGCGAGCAGGACCAAGACGACGGCGAAGAGCGGCGAGAGCCGTCGTTCAAACATGGGCTAAAACCCCGGCAGCCCGGATGCGCGCGAGTTCGTCCTCGGCTTGACCCAGCAGCGCCGCGAGCTCGCCGCTCTCCGCGTCGGGTGCAACGAGCTCGATGCGGCGGCACAGCTCACGAAGGCCTCGGGCCCCCAGCGCCGCCGAGGCGCCCTTGACCGTGTGAACGCGCGCGGCGAGTTCCGCGCGGTCGCCCGCCGCGACCGCCGCACGCGCCCGTTCGAGGCACCGGGCGGAATCCTCGATGAAGCCGTCGACGAGGTCGCGCAAGGTCGCGGGATCCGGAGCCGCGACCTCGGCGTAAGACCGCAACGCGGCCGCGTCGAACGGCAGGTCCCAGCGGTCAAGGACCTCGGCGAGATCGGACAGGGTGGTCGGCTTGGTCAGGTAGTCGTCCATGCCCGCCGCGAGGCAACGCGCCCGGTTGCTCTCCCCGACGTGGGCGGTCAGCGCGACGATCGGAACGCGCCGCCGGCCCGACTCCGCCGCGCGCGCGGCGCGAGTCACCTCGTAGCCGTCCACGCCCGGCATCTGGCAGTCCATGAAGATCAGGCCGTAATCGCCCCGGGACATCATCGCGAGAGCGGACTCGCCGTCGGTCGCCTCATCCACCGGACGACCCAGCGTCTTGATCTGCATGAGCAGAAGGCGGCGGTTGACCTGATTGTCCTCGACGATCAGCACGCGCTGACGATCGCGGCGCTCGGCCGGCAACGAACGAGGCGGCCGCGCTTCGCCGGAGGCGAAGCCCGACGGCGCGAGAGCCGTCCGCTTAAACGGCAGGCGCACCCGAAAGATCGAGCCCTTCCCCGGCTCGCTGTCGGCCGTGATGGCCCCTCCCAGGAGCGCCACGATGCCTTGGGAGATGGAAAGGCCCAGCCCCGTCCCGCCGTAACGGCGCGTCGTCGAGCTGTCAGCTTGAGTGAAGGCATTGAACACGGACGGAAGCACCCCGGCCTCGATGCCGATGCCGCTGTCCTGCACGGCGATGTCGAGCGTCACGCCGTCTCCGGCGCCCGGCTCGATTTTGCAGATCAGCCGCACGAATCCTTTCTCGGTGAACTTCACGGCGTTATCGAGAAGATTCAACAGGATCTGACGAAGCCGCGTCGGGTCGCCGAGCAAAGTCTCAGCCGACGAGGAGCCGAACTCGCACGCGAAATCCAGGTTTTTCTC
>JAYTIP010000037.1:0-3383 GCA_043731745.1 Elusimicrobiota bacterium
GCGCGGCCGGCGCGCAGTTCCTCCATCGCGAACTTGAGCGCGTAAAGAGACGACGCGCAGGCCGCGTCGAGCGTCCACGAGCCACCGCCGAGGCCGAAGGCCTTGGTCAGCACCCCGCCGGGCAGGCCCGCGACGAAGCGATTGGCGGGATTCACGCGCGAAGAAGGCTGACGCGGCGCGAGCCCGAGCGCGTCGCGCTCGAATGCGGGCAGAAGGGTCTCGCGCGACCAGGCGGCGGACGCGTCGGTGGGCAGGACGAGCTGACCGAGGACGACGCCGGTGCGCGCGCGGTCGGAAGAAGTCAGTTTTGCGCCGGCAAGCGCCGCGCGGCCCGCGTGCAAGGCGAGGTGGAAGGCCGGATCGAGCGAGGACGCCCACTCGGGGTCGAGCGCGAGGCCGGCGGGATCAAAACGAAAGCCGTCGATGAAGCAGGCTTTTTTGGAATAGACGGCGTCCGCCGCGCCCTTCGCGGGATCAAACACGGACCCGGGATCGACGGCCCAGCGGCCCGCGGGCACTTCGCGCGAGGAGCAGCGGCCGGCCGCGAGGTTGGCCCAAAAGGCGTCGGCGTCCGGCGCGTCGGGGAAGATTCCCCCCGCGCCGACGATCGCGATCGCCTCGGGCTTTCGGGTCATTTCTTGTAGATGGTGTACGCTTGCGCGTCGTCGGCCCACTCGACTTTCGAGCGGTTGAGCCGGCGCAGCACGCCGAGCCAGCCGCCGTCGGCCGGGCTATACAAGGACTTCGACAGCGCCGCCTTCGACGCGATCACGCGGATGGTTTCCGCCGAGATCTCGTCGTTCGATTGGGGCAGCTCGGCCACGAGGCGCACGCCCAGCTTCTTGGCGTCCTCGTCCGGGTACTCCCAGGATTCACCGGCTTTTAGTCTCTTCTCTAAAACGTTCTCGTTCGGCACGACGAGCGCGGTCTGATCCTTCGAGCCGAGGTCGTAGATGTTGTAGAGATAGATCCAACAGTCGCGCGTGGCGGTCACCTTGATCTTGGCCTCGTCGCCTTGGAAGAAGCGCTGGTTCGACACCTCGAGCGAGACGCCGAAGTCCTTGTCGCCGCCGGACTCGCGCGGCACCGCGCAGGCCTTGAGCTTCATGCGGTACAGGCAGCCGGGGCAGTCGGGCGCGTCGCGGTAGCCTTCCTCGAGCACAGCCTCCTTGACGATGCGCCCGCTGCGCGTCGTCTGCAGGATGTTCTCGGTCAGGCGCGATTCCTTGCGCAGGCCTTCCTGCTGGAAGTCCATGAACTTCGACTTCACCTCGACGCCGAGAAAATCCTGCACGGCGGCGGAGCGGGCCTGCTCCATGGCGGCCGCGCGCGTCTGGTGGCGCGTGTCCTGCGGGCCGACGGCGACGGAGGCCGAGCCCTCGAGCCAGGTGCACCCCTCGGGGTCCACGCCGAGAACCTTCCCGCGGCGCTCCTGGACCTCGTTACGCGGGACCTCGTCGGTGTTGATCCCCTTCTCGGTTTTGACCTCGAGTCCGCCTTTCGCCGGCTCAAGGTCTCCGTGAGCTTTGGCGGCGCGCGCCTTCACGGCCTCGTACTGCGGCCCGGAATCGGCTTTGACCGTGGTCTTGCCGCCGCCGCAGGCGGACAGAGCGACCGCGAGAGAAAGGAGGAGCGCTCGTCGCATTTAGTAGGAGCCCGCCTCTTTGTCGAGGGACTGGTGCGCCTTCTGCGAGGCGCCCTGAGAGCCCTGATAGTTCGGGGCCGTCTCGGTCTTGCGCTCGTGGCAGGCGGCGGCGAAGGCGGACCAGACGATGAGAACGAGAAGCGTTTTCTTCATGTTGTCTCCAATTTTAGGCGACGGCTTCGACGGCGTTGCGGCGGAAGGCGCCGGTCAAGGATTTGTCGGCGGCGCATTCAAAACCTTCGAGCTTAGCCACGAGCGCGCCGCGCTCGTCGGTGAATTCGATGTCGGCGCCCGCGAGGCCGTCCGCGCGCTTGATCGCCTTGGCCGTCACGCGCACGCCGCGCTCCGGGAAGCGCTCCGCGTACTGCCGGTACTTGGCGGCGAAGCTCGGCAAAGACGGCGCGCCCATCTGAGAATCGGTCCACAAGATCATGGCCTGGAAGGCCGCGTCGAGCGCCGCCGGATCGGTGAGCCAGCGGTCGCGGATCGGCTGACGCGCCCAGGAGGCGGGAGGCAACGCGGTCTTCGACTCGACGACGATGCCCTCGGGCCCGCAGTGCGGAGCCGAGAGCAGGAACTGCATGTCGGCGCCGTGGAACAAGACTTCGCCGTACGCTTTGGCCATCGAGCGCTCATATGCCGGGCCGCCGACCTTCAGCGACGCGGCGGGCGCCGCGGGCCGCTTGGCTGAGAGCAGGACCTTGGCAGAAACATACAACGCGTCGTTCGCCCCGCGCAACTCGGCGTTCACGATGAAAAGGCCGTCGCGCTTCTCCGCCGCTCCCGCCAGCGCCTTCACGGCCGTCGCTTCGCCGCGACGCACGATAATCCCCTTGGCCACGCGCAAGTCGTCGAAGCCGACGAAGGTCAGGCCGGGGTTGGAGTGCAGAGCCGCATGGGCGAGCCACTCGGCCGACAAGGCCAGCGGCATGACCGCGCGGCCGTTGAGAACATGCGAAGACAGAAACGGGTACGCCTCGAGCGTGAGGTCGCGCTCGAAGCTGACGGGCAAGGCGGCCTTCACGCCCCGTAAGGCCGCGAGCACCACGGTCTCGGCGGGGCCAGAGCCGCGAAGCTCGGCGACGAGGTGCGCGCCGCCTTCTTTCAAGCCGATCACGCCGACGCCTTCGGTGGCGAACAGCTTCTTCAAGTTCGAATCCACCATGCCGCCGTCCCACGGGCCCCAGCCGAACGAGGCCACGCGGCACTCGGGAAGGCGCGCCGCCAAAACCTGGGCGGCCTTGTTAAGGGCTTCGTTGGCGATCGCGTAATCGGATTGACCGATGCGACCGTAGCGAGCCGTGGAAGAGGAGAACAGGGCGAGCATGCGCAGCTCGGACGGCTTCACGGCGTCGAGAATGTTGCGCAGGCCCGTCAGCTTCGTGTCGAGCACGGCGTCGAGCATGGCCGGCGTTTTTTCGAGAATGGCCTTGTCCGCCAGAACGCCCGCGCCGTGGACGATCCCGCGGATCGGACCGAAATCTTTGATCGTCTCGGCGACGAGCGCTTGAACGGAAGAGGCGCTTCTCGCGTCGACGGCCCGGTAACGAGCTTCGGCGCCGACGGCGTTTAATTTCCGCAGTGTGTCGCGGATTTCGCGCGCCGCGAGAAGCTCCTTCGCCTTCGCCCCTATCTCTTTCGGAGACAAGCCGCCCTGTTTCGCGATCGTCGTGCGAAGCTCGGACTCATTCTTGCAGGCCAAGTAGGCGGCGGGCTCGTCACCCGGGAGCGGCGAACG
>JAYTIP010000038.1:0-10053 GCA_043731745.1 Elusimicrobiota bacterium
TGTTCGCCGCCTTCGCCAACCAGGGCGAGGTGTGTTCCGCGGGCTCGCGCCTCCTCGTGGAGAAGTCGATCCACAAGAAGCTCGTCGACGCGATGCTCAAGAAGATCCCCCGAATCAAGCTCGGCCACGGCCTCGGCGCGGGCGTCAAGATGGGCCCGCTCGTCTCCGCCGCGCACCGCGACAAGGTGGAAGGCTACATCAAGGCCGGCCTGCACGAGGGCGCCAAGCTCGTCTGCGGCGGCGGCCGCCCCAAGGGCGCCGAGTTCGCGAAAGGCAATTTCCTCGAGCCCACGATCTTCGACGAGGTGAAGCCCACCATGCGCATCGCGCGCGAGGAGATCTTCGGGCCGGTGCTGTCCGTCATCACCTTCAAGGACGAGGCCGAGGCCATCAAGATCGCGAACGATTCGGATTACGGTCTCGCCGCGGGCGTCTGGACCACGAACGTCACCAAGGGCATTCGCGTTCTGAAGGAACTGCGGGCCGGCATCACCTGGCTGAATACCTACCACCCGACCTTCAACGAGATGCCGTGGGGCGGCTACAAGCAAAGCGGCAACGGACGGGAACTCGGTCTGTACGGCATCCAGGCGTATCTGGAAACCAAGCAGATCAACATCAATCTCGACGAGGCTCCGCTTGGGTGGTACTAAGACGAAGAATATTTCGCTAAAGACGAACGTTCCCGGCCCGAAGAGTCTTGAATTGATGGCTCGTCGGCGCTCGGCCGTGGCCCGGGGCCCGTTCCACGGGACGCCCGTCTTCGTCGACCATGCTCACGGCGCTCTTCTGACCGATGTGGACGGCAATACCTTCATCGACCTGGCATCGGGTATCGGCGTCGTGAATACGGGCCACACGCCGGAAGCTCTCGTCTCGGCCATCAAGGCTCAATCTGAAAAGCTCATTCATGGTTCGTTCAACACGACGCCTTACGAAGGCTATGTCGAGCTGTGTGAGAAGCTGAATCGAAAGGCGCCCGGAAGGTTTCCCAAAAAATCTTTTTTGGCCAACAGCGGCGCCGAGGCCGTCGAAAACTCCATCAAGATCGCCCGGGCTTATACGGGTAAATCGGCTGTGATCGCCTTCGAGCACGCCTTCCACGGGCGGACCTTCATGGCCATGACGCTCACCTACAAAGAGAAGCCGTATAAGGCCGGCTTCGGACCGCTCAACAACGACGTGTACCGAGCCCCTTTCCCCTACCCCTATCACGACGTGACGACGGAGACCGCCTTCAACGGATTTGAAGCATTGCTCGCCAAGGTTGGGGCCGATCAAGTGGCGGCCGTCATCATCGAACCCGTCCAGGGAGAAGGAGGATTCCTACCGGCGCCGAGAGAATTCCTGGGTAAGTTGCGGGAGACCTGCACCAAGCACGGCATAATCATAATTGCGGACGAAATCCAGTGCGGCTTCGGCCGCACCGGGACCCTCTTCGCCTCCGAGCAGTTTGATTTCATCCCGGACCTGATCTTGACCGCGAAGGGACTCGGTGGCGGCATGCCGATCTCGGCCGTGACCGGCCGCGCGGAGATCATGGACGCTCCCGCCGAGGGCGGCATCGGCGGCACATTCGGAGGCAACCCCGTCGCGGTCGCCTCGGCGCTCGCGGTGCTGGACACTTTCGAGGACGGCGCCCTGCTTAAGCGCGCGTCGTTGCTCGGCCTCACCGTGCGCAAGACCCTCATGGAGTGGAAAGACCGCTTCCCGCTGATCGGCGATGTCCGCGGTCTTGGCCCGATGCTGGCCGTCGAGCTGGTCAAAAACCGCGCCACGAAAGAAGCGGCGCCTGAGGCCACGAAGGCGTTGGTTAAGTTCTGCTACGAGCGCGGGGTCATCATCCTCACGGCGGGCTCCTACGGCAACTGCGTGCGCCTGCTCTTTCCGCTCGTCATCACCGACGAGCAGTTGGCCGAGGCGTTCGAGGTCCTCGAAGCCGGGCTGAAAAGCCTGACGGTCTAGAGCGAGGAGGCTCGCGCTTCCGGCGCGGCCTGAAGCTGCGGCGTCTGCTCATTGCCCGTCAGCCGGCGCGCCTCCGCCTCGACCTTGGTCGAGACGTCGTCGTAGAGCTCCTGCATCGTCGGCGCGCGGCCCTTGGCGGCCGCGTCGCGCAGGGATTTCAGGACGAAGTAGGTGAACAGGCCGTGGCCCTGCGCGTCGAAGGCTCCGCCGATCTGGTTGGAGGCCGACGCCGAAAGGACGGCGAGGCTCGCGGGCGGCTCGACCGCCGCCTGACGGGACACCAGGGGCCGGGCGCCCTTGGCCAAGGCCGAGCGCGGGCCCGCGCCGGAGAAGCAGGCGTCGAGCAGGACGATCGAACGCCGGCCCTTGAGCCGGCCCAAGTTTTCGTACAAGCGCTTAAGCGGATAGGAGGTCTTGTCGAGAAACGCGGGATCGCCGTCGTAGGGAACAAGGTAGGTCGTGCCGTGAACCGCGTCCGGCGCCCCGTGGCCCGAGAAAAAGACGACCACGGTCGCTCCCGGCCCCGCCTTGCGGGGGAGCCAGTCCTCGAAATACTTGTCCAGGTCGCTCTTCGCCGCGCGCTCGTCGAGGAGCAGCGCGACGTTGTTCCTGGGGTAGCCGAGCGTCTCGACCAGGTAATCGGCGAACACCTTGGCGTCGCGGGCCGCGTAGTCGGCGCGCGGCAGGCCCTGACGGGTCTTCTCGACGCCGATGACGATGGCCACGCCGTCGGCACGCCCCCGCGCGAGCGCGGGCGGCGGTGCGTCGACGTCGGAAGTAATCGCCCTCTCGGGGGCTAGAGCGGGGGCCGCCGACTTGGCCGCGGGCGCCCGCGCGACGGGAGCCGAAGGCAGGGCCGCCGGCTTACCGTCGACGAGCAACTGCGCGAGCCTCACGCGCTCCGGCAAGGGGCCGCCGGACAGCGCCCGCGCGTAGTCGCGGACCTCAGCGAGCGTGAACTGGCCGGTGAGCGAGAGCTGGCCGCCGGTGATGGCGCTGTGGATCATCGCCACGGACAGGATGCGGCCGTCGACGACGATCGCCAGCTGACGGCCGACGCCGGCCTCGGTCACGGCGGCCAGTTTTTTGGCGCCTGCCGGGGTGAATGTCATGGAGAGAAACGGCTGCCCGGTCGCCCCGTCGAGCGATTGAACGGCGGAGGCGATGTCGGCTCCGCCGAGCACGGCGGACTTGTCGAGAACGCGCACGGTCTGCTTGACGGCTCCCGACTCGGGATCGAGCGCGTACTCGACGCCGGTCATGTCGCCGGGCCGCGGCTTGGTGCGCTCCGCGTTGACCATGTGGAATTCCGCCTGCGAGGGCTTGTACAGGGGACGCAGCAGGACCTCGGGGTCATCCTCGCGCGAAGAGATCGCGGCCGAGATCCGCAACCCCGCGCGGCGCTCGACGCTTCCGGAGAGGCCCTGCGCCTGCAAGCGCCGGCGTAGGGCGGCGACGGCGCGGTCGGCCAACTCGTTGTCGACCTTCGGGTTTCCCGTCGCTTCGATTTCGAAGACCGCCTCTCCGGTTCGCGCCACGAGGCTCCAGGCGCCGGCGGGAATCGCGCACGCGGCGAGAAAAATGAGGGCTTTCATGGCCCCATCGTATAAAATCGCCGGGGCTCGAAATCTTCTATGATTTTCTTATGGCTATCGCTTTCACGAAGAACTACACGGACCACTCCTCCCCGCAGGGCTATCAGTTCGAGT
Source organism: Elusimicrobiota bacterium (assembly GCA_043731745.1). Lineage (GTDB taxonomy): Bacteria > Elusimicrobiota > Elusimicrobia > UBA1565 > UBA9628 > GWA2-66-18. The sequence continues at coordinate 3,675 of JAYTIP010000038.1, forward strand.
TCCACTGCGACAAATGCGGCAACGGGCACCGTTCGAGCTATGTCGCCAGCAAGATCGGCATGGCGACGAACCTTCTCGGCGCCGCGGCGAGCCTGTTCGGGGGTTTGGCGAGCCAGGCGGCCAACGCCGGCGAGCACCTCAAGGACGCCCTGCGCGGCAAGGCCTGGGACGACGCCTTCGCGCAAGCCATCGGCGAGATCAAGCCTAAGTTCCACCAGTGCACTCGCTGCGGCAAGTGGGTGTGCCCTGATGTGTGCTGGAACGCCAAGGCCTCGTTGTGCAAGGGCTGCGCTCCTGATTTTGCGGAGGAATCGGCGGCCGCCCAGGCCGAAGCGCTGCGCGGCGCGGTCAATGAGCAAATGAATCTAAAGGCGAGCCAGGCCGACCTCGTCGGCAAGCTCGATGTGAAGTCCCAGGCCGCCGCGGTGTGTCCGCACTGCGCCGCGCCCGCCACCGGAAGCAAGTTCTGCGGCTCCTGCGGCAAGCCCATGACGGCAGCGCCCGCGGCGTGCACGAAGTGCAAGGCCGAGATTCCGGCCTCGTCGAAGTTCTGCCCGGACTGCGGGACGCCGAAAGCTTAGCGCGGCTAAACCCGCGCGAAATCTTCTACCATCTTCTTATGAATAAGCTCCCCCTCCTCCTCGCCCTCGCCTTGCTTCTGCCCGCCCCCGTCCGCGCCGACGACGACGATCAGCTCACGCGCGACGAGGTCTCCGGTTTCAAGAAAACTTTGAACGCCGTCCTCGACGCCTTCGGCACCCCGCCCGCGGGCTTCGCCAAAGAGAAGGACGACTTCAACCTCCCCACCAACTGGTCCAAGAGCGAGGGCAAGATCCAGGCGGTGCAGGCCTCGGTCAACCGCCGCCTGGCCATCAAGGGCGTGATGGACGCGGAGAAGAACACGAAGCAGCTCGGCGAGGATTACCAGAAGAAGATGCTCGCGGCGCAGGCCAAGGGCGACTACGCGGAGATGTCGCGGCTCGCGCAGGAAGTCCAGACGAAGGGCTCCCAGAACGCTTTGTCCGGGGTGCAGGCCCAGCAGGACAAGAAGGAACCGATCTCGCTCAGCGTCCAGCTCAATTCGGGCGTCGACGAGGCGATCGATCCCGACATGGTCGTCGTCGAGAAGCCCGGCGTGCTCGGCCTCAAGTCCAAATCCGGCGGCGAGGACGACCCCAAGGAGACCGTGCGCCTGTACTATCAGCCCGTCGCGCTGAAGGACACGAAGAAGCTGTCGCGCGTGCGCCTGTTCTCGAGCGGGGCCACCGTTCCCGCCAAGACCAGCGTCGGCACGATCCTCGTCGAGCTGACCGGCCCCGTCGCCGATGTCGAGGCGTGGGCCAAGCGCGCGAACGCCGCGAAGATCCTGGCTTTGATCAACGCGCCCGGAAAGTAGCTACTTTCCTTTCTTCTTGCGGCAGGCCGGGGGCAGGTCGTCGCGGTGCGCGATCATGCACTTGGTCATTTCCGGAGAGCCCATCTCGGCGTCCGGGCAGGCAGTCTGCAGCGCCTTCATGCAGTCCACGGTGTCCCCGTCCTTGCCGTTCTTCGCGCCCTTGAACTGCTTCTGACATAGGGGCGAGAGCTCCTCGTAATGCTTCGTCATGCAGCCCATGAACTTCGGGCCGTCGGTGCCCGTCAGGCCCGGGCAGAGCTTCTTGGCGTCGGAGACGCAGGCCGCGTCGGCCGGCTTCATCTTCCCCTGGTGCTTGCCCATCTGCTTGCGGCCGAACTCGGCGCACGCGGGCGTCACGTCGTTGATGTGCGAGCTCATGCACGATTGGAACTCAGGCGTGCCGGGCCACATCCCCGGACAGTACTTCTTCATGTCGTCCGCGCAGGGGTTCTTGTCCGCCCCGCTCTTTGGAGCGGCGGCTCCGCCGCCCTGGCAGGCCGCCGCCGCGTCGCCGCTCTTGTCCTTGGCGCAAGCTTGAAACTCGGGCGAGCCGGGAGCGCCGCACAGCTTGGTCAGCTCGGTCATCATACACGCGCCGCCCATCTGGGCGCGGGCGGGGGCGGCGAAAAGGGCGAGGGCGACGAACGCGGCTATTCTCATGGGTTCTCCAAGTTGCGGCGTGCGCCTATCCTATAAAACCTTGCGCGTGACGGAGTAGGCCCGCACGTCGTTGGTCTTGCCCTTGAGCTTGAGCGGGCCCATGTCCTCGAACGCGTAGTCGTCTCCGGCGGCGGACTTGATATCCTCGCTGACCACGATCTCGCGCTTGATCTCCTTGCACTGGGACTCGAGCCGGAAGGCGATGTTGACGCAGTCTCCGATCGCCGTGAAATCGCGCCGCGCCGAGCTGCCGATGTTGCCGAACATGGCCTCGCCCATGTGGATGCCGCAGCCCACGGAGAAGCTGAGATCGGGATGCCGCGCGGTCAGCTGCCCGTTATAGAGGCGCGCGGTTTCGACCAGCTCGAGCGCACTGTCGAGCGGGCCGCGCGCGATGCGCGGATCGATGGCCTCCGCACCCCCGAGCCAGTAGGCCATCACCGCGTCGCCGATGAACTTATCGATCACGCCGCCGTGGCTCTCGATGACCGCCGAGGCGTCGCGAAACCACGCCCCGATGAAGCTCGGCAACTCCTTGGGCGGAAGGGTTTCGGATAAGCCGGTGAAATTGCGGATGTCGACGACCAAAATCGAAATGGCCTCGGTCGAGACGTTGACCGCCGTTTCCATCGTGCTGTCGTAGTCGGACGCCAGGGGCGAGGTGATCGGGCGCTGATCAGGTGCGACGAAGGTCAGCGTGCAGTCGGCGATGATGATCGAATCGCCGTCGTTGAGCTGAACGGGCGCGGTCACCAGGCGCCCGTTGAGAAAGGTCCCGTTGGCGCTGCCCAGGTCGAGCAGGAAGTAATTGCCGCGCCCGAGCGGACGCAGCAAGGCGTGCCCGCGCGAGACCCGGGAGTCTTTGAGAATCAGGTCGCTGGCGCTGCCCCGGCCGATCGTAAAAGGCCCTTGAAGCGGGACCTTGCGCGGGACCTGGCCGGCGACGGCGATGGACAATTCAGCGGGCATGCCCCCAGAGTATAAAGGGAAGCCCGGAGCTTGTCCAGTCTGGGGCTATTTCTTAAGCGGCTGCGCCAGGACGACCTTTTCCATCTTGACCGGCGTGCGCGGGCGGTCGGAGCCGTCGCGCGGCGAGGCGCCGATCTTGACGACGATGTCCTGACCCTCGATGACCTGGCCGAAGATCGCGTGGCGGTTGTCGAGGTGGGGCGTGGCGCCGAGCGTGATGAAGAACTGAGAGCCGCCGGTGTCGGGGCCGGCGTTGGCCATCGACAGGATGCCCGCCTTGCTGTGCTTGAGCTTAGGGCTGAACTCATCGAGGATCGTCCAGCCGGGGCCGCCGCGACCGGTGCCCGTCGGGTCGCCGGTCTGCACCATGAAGCCGGGGATCACGCGGTGAAAGAGCACGCCGTCGTAGTAGCCCTTCTCCACGAGCTTGAGGAAGTTGGCCACCGTGTCCGGGGCTTCCTTGGGGAACAGCTCGACGGCGATCTTGCCGAGCGTGCTCGCGATCTCAACGACGGGATTGTCGGTCTTATAGGGGCGGTCGGCCATAATGATTCTCCTTGATTCTGGGGTCAGGCTTACCGGTATTTGCAGTATTTAAGACAAACAACGCAAATACCGGTAAGCCTGACCCCAATTGTTCAATTATTAACGCTTAAAGCAACGACGGCAGCGGGCTTCGTACTTGTCGGACGCGCCGACCTCGACGACCTTCTTGCCGCCGGTGAGGCGCTGGGAACGGTTGGCGGGGTTGCCGCACAGCATGCAGATCGCGAGGTTCTTGGTCACGAATTCGGACAACGCCATGAGGCGCGCGGTCGTCTCGAAGGGCTCGCCGCGGAAGTCCTGGTCGAGGCCGGCCACGATGACGCGGCGGCCCTCGTCGGCCAGGCGCTCGCACACGCCGATGATCTCGGCGTCGAAAAACTGAACCTCGTCGATGCCGACGACCTGGGTGTCGCCGTCGATCTTCTCTAAAATATCCTTGGCGCGGGCGACGGCGATCGAAGGCGTCTTCACCAGGTCGTGGGAGACGATGTGGTTCTTCGCGTAGCGCACGTCGAGTGCGGAGTTGAACACCTGCACCTTCTGGCGCGCGATCTGGGACAGGCGCAGGCGGCGGATGAGCTCCTGCGTCTTGCCGGAGAACATCGAGCCCACGACGATCTCGATCCAGCCGCCCCCGGCGTGGCTCCACGACACGGGTGCGGCGGGGCGATGGCCGTTGCGCAAGACCGCTTTCTTGCTCATTTCTTGTAGGCCTTCTTCACGTACGCACGATAACCGCCCGCGACTTTGAGCGGTCTCCACCATGCTTCGTGGTTCATATACCAGGCGATGGTCTGCGCGAGGCCGCGTTCGAAGTCATACTCGTGCTTAAATCCGAGCTTCAAGAGCTTCTTACAGTCGAGCGCGTATCGGCGATCGTGACCCTTCCGGTCCTCGACACGAGTGACCAAGCCTTTCGGCTTTTTCATGAGCTTGAGGACCTTCTGAATGAGTTCTCTATTCTGGCAGGTGTACGACCCGCCGATGTTGTAGATCTCCCCCAGAGTTCCCCTCTCCAAAACCGTCAGGATGGCCCGCGCGTGATCTCGCACATGAAGCCAGTCGCGAACTTGCTTGCCGTCTCCATACTGCGGGAAGGGCTTATCCTCCATGAAGTTGGTGATCATGAGGGGCAAGGCCTTCTCGGGGTACTGGAAGGGGCCGTAGTTGTTTGACGCGCGCGTGGTCAGCACCGGCGCCTTGTGCGTCACGAAATAGGAGCGGACCAGCAGATCCGAGGCGGCTTTCGAGGCGGCGTACGGGCTGTTGGGCTCGAGGTGGTCCCCCTCCTTCGAGTAGCCGCGCGGTATGGAACCGTAGACCTCGTCGGTCGAGACATGCAGGAAGCGCTTCACCTTGTGGCGCAGCGCCGCGTCGAGCAGGACCTGGGTTCCCAGGATGTTCGTCTTCAGGAACGCGCCCGCGTCGAGAATCGAGCGGTCGACGTGCGTCTCGGCGGCGAAGTGAACGACGAAATCCGCGCCCTTCATGGCCGCGTCCACGGCCTTGGCATCGCAAATGTCCTTTTTGACCGTCTTGACCTTCAGACCGGCGAGGTTGGCCGGATTACCCGCGTAGGTCTGCTTGTCCAAGTTGACGATGTTCCACTTCGGTCGGGCTTTGACGAGGTGACGAATGAAGTTCGAGCCGATGAAGCCGAGTCCGCCGGTGACGAGGATTTTCATTTGGAGACGAACCAGTTCCAGGTGTCGCGCATGCCGGGCTCGAAGTTCATGACGGGCTTGTAGCCCAGGCGCGCGCGTATTTTGCGGTTGTCGGCCCAAGTGCGGCGCACGTCGCCGCCGCGCATCGGGTGGTGACGGCGCGACAGCCTCCGACCGACGATCTTCTCGATGACGCGGATCATGTCGAGCAAGGAGTGGGTCTGGTTGTTGGCGACGTTGAAGACCTCACCGACGGCCTTCGCCTTAGGGGACTTGGCCGCGAGGAGGTTCGCGCGCACCACGTTCGAGACGTGGGTGAAGTCGCGCGACTGCTTGCCGTCCCAGTGCACATCGAGCGTCTTGCCCGCGAGGGCCTGCTCCATGAACTTGGGCACGACGGCGGAGTAGAGAGACTCGGGGTCCTGACGGGGGCCGAAGACGTTGAAGTAGCGCAAGGCCACGGCCTCGAGGCCGAAGGACTTGGCGAAGACCAAGGCGTAATGCTCGCCCGCCATCTTCGAGACCGCGTACGGCGAGAGGGGCTGGGGCCGCATGTCCTCGCGCTGCGGGAACACCTTGCAGCCGCCGTACACCGAACTTGACGAGGCGTAGACGAAGCGCTTCACGCGCGCGTCGCGCGCCGCGACCAACATATTCAGCGTGCCGGTCACATTGGCCTCGTTCGAGGGCAACGGGCGGTCCATGGACTTGGGCACCGAGCGGATGGCCGCCTGATGCAGGACGAAGGAGACGCCCTTGCAGGCCTTGGCGCAATCGGCGGGGCGGGTGATGTCGCCCTTCTGAAACTCAATCTTGCCGCGCACCGCGTCGAGCTTCTCGCGCTTGCCCGTCGACAGGTTATCGATGACGCGCACGCGCTCGCCGCGACGCACGAGCTCTTCGACGATGTGAGAGCCGATGAAGCCGGCTCCGCCGGTGACGAGCCAGAGAGGTTTTTTCATGCCGGGGGCCATCTTAGCATTTCCGAGTTTAACGAATGTTTGGTGGCCCTAAAGCATCACCCCTGCTATCCTGATCGCGACGGACGACAGGAGGCCTCATCGACTAAAGGACGGAAAGTCGGACCCGGCGCGTGTTACTCGGGGCTCCCCGTGCTCGGCGGGGAGCCCCTCCGTTTTGCGCA
>JAYTIP010000039.1:0-2318 GCA_043731745.1 Elusimicrobiota bacterium
GCGCCGCGACGTGCGCGACGAGGTCATGGACGCCGCCCGCCGAGAGAGCGACGAGACCGTGCGCCTCGCCGCGATCTGGACGCTCTTCGCGGTCAACGACAACCAGGTCAAGGACGAGCTCCTCGACATCGCGCGTCGCGACTTCTCCGAGGCCGCGCGCGTCGAAGCCCTCAAGAGCGGCTACTCCTTGATGAGCTACAACGATTTCCGTGACGCGGTCTACGACCTCGCGCGGTTCACGAACACGCCGGCTGCGGTGCGCAAAGCCGCGATCCTGCTCCACTCCAACCGCGTGAACTCGACGCAGAAGGACTTGCTCGAGGACATCGCCCGCCGCGACTCCGATCCCGCCATGCGAGCGGCCGCGATCGTGGCCCTGGGCAACCCGCGCGCCGAGGAGCTGCAGACCTTCTTCCATCTCGTCCGCCGCGATCAGAACGGCGTCCTCGTCAGGGACCCGCTCGACGCCGAGTAGATGAACCCCGACCTCTGGATCCGCTTCGGGGCCGGGTTCATGTTCATGGCCGTCGGCCTGGGCGCCTTCGGCGCGCACGCCCTCAAGGGGCGGCTCGAACCCGAGATGCTCGCGATCTTCGAGACGGGCGTGCGCTACCAGGTCTACCACGCGCTGGCCCTGATATTGGTGGCCGCCGTCCGCGGCCCCTCCAAGGCCGGCTGGTGCTTCACGGCGGGCATCGTGCTGTTCTCCGGCAGTCTCTACATCCTCGCTCTCACCGGCGTGAAGAAGTGGGGGGCGGTGACGCCTCTCGGCGGCCTGCTGTTCCTCGCCGGCTGGCTCATTATGCTGTTCTCGCGCCACTCCGGCGCGGACTCGGTCCTCAGCCGCCTCAACCTCTAGACGGAAGTTATCCACAACACTTTCAGCGCTGAAAGTCTTGGGGATAACTTCAGTCGGGGCCATTTGATAGAATCGGGCCGATGAGAGCTTTAACCTTCCTCGCGCGCCGGTTCGTGGCGGGCGACCGCATCGACGACGCCATCAACGCCGTGCGCGCGCTCAACGCCGACGGCCTGAAGGCCACGCTCGACAACCTGGGCGAGGACAGCACCGACAAGGCCAGCGCGCTCGCGGCCCGCGACGAGAACCTCATCATGCTGCGCCGCCTGGGCGAGTCCGGCGTCGACGCCAACATCTCGCTCAAGCTGACCCAGCTCGGCATGGGCTTCGACGACGCGCTCGCGAAAGAAAGCCTCCTGAAGATCGTCGAGGAGGCGGAGCGTTTGGGCAGCTTCGTGCGCATCGACATGGAAGGCTCCAAGTTCACGCAACAGACCCTGAACGTCTTCTACTCGATCCACGACAAGCATCCCGGCGTCGGGATCGTGCTCCAGGCGATGCTGCGCCGCACCGAGGCCGACTGCCGCGACGCCGTCGCGCGCAAGGCGCGCGTGCGCTTGTGCAAGGGCGCCTACAAAGAGCCCGCGTCCGTCGCCTTTCCCGACAAGAAAGATGTGGACGCCAACTACGACAAGTGCGCCGCCATTTTGTCGAAGGCCCCGATTCCCGCGATGGCCACGCACGACGACGCGCGCATCGACTCGGCGCTCAAGTCTTTCGACGCCGCCGGGCTCGTCAAATCCGAGTACGAGCTGCAGATGCTCTACGGCATCCGTTCCAAGCGCGCCAAGGAACTGGCCGCCAAGGGCCATGTCGTTCGCATCTACGTGCCCTACGGCACGCACTGGTTTCCGTACTTCTACCGGCGCATCCGCGAGCGCAAGGAGAATTTGATGTTCGTCGCGAGGAACTTCTTCGAATGAAAGCCCTGATCAAAAAAACGCCGGGCCCCGGCGCGGCGTTCGAGACGACCGGCGACCTCAAGATCAAGCCCGACGAGGTTTTGGTCAAGGTGCACCGCGCGTCCATCTGCGGCTCCGACCTGCCCATCTACGGCTGGACCTCCTGGGCGCCGGAGCGCTTCAAGACCCCGTCGACCTTCGGCCACGAGTTCTGCGGCACGATCGCCGAGGTGGGCGCCGGCGCGCGCGATTTTAAGATCGGAGACTTCGTCTCCGTCGAGAGCCACATTTTCTGCGGCCTGTGCTACCAGTGCCAGAACGGCCAGCGCCATGTGTGCCGCGAGATGAAGATCATCGGCGTCGACGGTCCCGGCGGCTTCGGCGAGTACGCCGCGGTGCCGGCGCGTTGCGCGTGGAAACACACCGACGACAGCTTGAAGGACCTGGGCTCACTTTTCGAACCGTTCGGCAACGCCGTTTACTCCGTTCTCGTCGAGCCCGTCGCGACCAAGTCCGTGCTCGTCATGGGTTGCGGACCGCAGGGCTTGTTCTCGATC
>JAYTIP010000040.1:0-2286 GCA_043731745.1 Elusimicrobiota bacterium
CCATGGCTTCCGGCTCGAAACCGAGCTGGGTCATGTTGACCTTCAGGCCCGACGAGTCCAGAATACGCGTGACGATCTTTTCGCCGGGCGCGCAGGGAAGGACCGACACGCGCATGTCGATCTCCTTGCCGTCGAGCTTGAGGCGCATGCGCCCGTCCTGGGGGACGCGCCGCTCGGCGATGTTGAGGTTCGACATGATCTTCACGCGCGCGCAGATGGCGGAGTGGAATTTCTTGGGCGGCGAGGGCTGCTCGTGCAGCACGCCGTCGATGCGGTAGCGGATGCGCAGCTCTTTTGAGTAAGCCTCGATGTGAATGTCCGAGGCCTTGGCCTTCACCGCGCCGGCGATGATCAAGTTGACCATCTTGATGACGGGCGCGTCCTCGGCCGCTTTCTCGAGTCCGCTTTCGCCGGCCTCGACCTTCTCCTCGACCTGCTCGAGCTCGTCGGCCGCGGCCTCGTCGACCTCCGACTTCTTGACGATATCCTCGAGCGCTTCCTGAGAAGTCTCCTGCTTGTAGTACTTCTCGTGCGCGGCGGAGATTTCCGCCTCGGACGCCAGGCAACCGACGACGTCGCAGCCGAGCTGCATCTTGAGATCGTCGAGGATCATCACATCGAGCGGGTCGGCGATCGCGACCGTCAGCCGGTCCTTCGTCTTGTTGAAGGGCATCAGCATCTTCTGACGCGCGATGGACTCGGGCACGGCCTTAACCGCTTCTTCGGAGATTTCTCCGATATCGGCGAGCGAGACATAAGAGATGCCCGTCTTCTCAGCCAGGAACTGGAGGAGCTTTTCCTCCTCGATGAAGCCTTTTTCCAGGAGCAACGAGCCCAGCTTTTCTCCACCCTTCTTCTGGGCCTCCAGAGCGTCTTTGAGCTGTTCGGCGCTGATCAGCTTCTCTTCGACGAGGAAGTCGGCGAGACGCCGTGACAGGCCGAGGGAGATGACGTGCGAGGTGGCGGGCATTCCTCTATAGGTTAGGTGCCACGCCGTTTTTTGTCAAGGCCGCGCCCTAGAATGCGCCTATTAATAAGAAGTGAACGCTGGACGCTATAAGGCCTTCCAAAGCCGCGTCCGCGCCGGCCGCTTGCGGCCGGCGACTTATATCCCAGAATTGATGGTATCCGAGCCGAAGTTTCCGTCGTCCTCGGCCGGGGGCCGCAATTCGCCGGAGTCCGGCAGCGGGAGCAGGGGCACCTCTTTGGGCTCCTCGACGACGGGTCGGCGCTTGGCCTTCTTGGCGGGAGCCTTGGCCTTCTTCTTGGCCTTGGGGGCCTCGGGAGGCGGGCCGCCGGCGAGCATCTGACGGGCCTCGGGATTCTTGCCCATGACGAGGCCGTTGCGGTCCACCTCGAAGAGATACAACGCGCCCCTGCCGGACGCGCCGGGGACGAGACGGTATTCGACGAGAATGGTGTTGTCGCTCGTGCCGCTGGCGTTCCACTCCTCGGCGCCGGCGCCGGGGCTCGCGGTGTAGGAGTACTGCAGCCACTGCCCGACCGAGCCGCGTCCGCCGTCGAGCGGGAAGTCCTTGACCGCCTCGATCGCGGCCTTGTGCTCGGCCGACGGGCCGGGCGGGGGCGCGGGCTGGGCCGGGGGTGCGGCCACCTTCGGCTTGACCATCGGAGGTGCTGCGGCCTCGTCGGCCGGCACGCCGATGGGAGCCTTGCCGTCGTCGAGCGTCGCCATGTGCTTGAGATCTTCCTTGGGCTGGCGCATGAAGATCACGCCGGTGATCACGAGCAGCACGAGCAGGACGGCGCCGCCGATGAGGAAAGGCTTATTATTGCGGACCGACTTGGCCTCGGCCGTCGCGGGCGGCGGCTCGGGCTTAGCGAAGCGCGCGGCGACGGCGGGATCGACGGGGCCCGACGCCGCGGGCGCGGAAACGCGGCCGCGGGCCAAGGTCGCGGGCGGCATGTTCGTCGTCGCGTCGTCGGGTCCGGCCATGTCGCCGGAACCCAGGTCGGGCATCGGCTGAGAGCGGCTGAAGGTGTTGGGCGGCGGCGCCACCGGCGTCGGCATGGGCGGAGGAGGTGTGGCGGCCGCGGGCGCGGGTGTGGGGATCGTGAACGGGTTGGGAACTTCCGCCGGCGTGATCGTGACGGGCGGCGGAGGAGGAGGCGGAGCGATGGGTGCCAGCACGACGGGCGCGGGCGGCGGGGCGACCACCTCGAGCGGCGGGGGCGGGGGAGGCGGCGTCGCAGGCACGACGACGGCTTCGGGCACGGAGAATTCCGGAACGGGATTGGCCGACGGCGCGGCGTTCTCGGCGCCGAGAA
>JAYTIP010000041.1:0-3707 GCA_043731745.1 Elusimicrobiota bacterium
GAGCTGGGAGAACAGGTAGCCGTAGGTGTGCATCACGCCCGCGGGCGCGTGCGCCACGCCGCCGGTGACTTCGCGGCGGATGCCGAGGCCCTTCATGACTCTCTCGTCGAGGATCTCGGCTTTGGCGAGCTCATCGAAGACCGTACAGTCGGTCCAGTGCTGCGCGGAAACGGCAACCGCGCCTTTTATATTCTTGGCAAGCTTCGGGAGGTCCGCGTCGAGATCCTTGGCGACCGCCTTGTTTATCAGCCGGTCATGCAGCGCGGCGAAGGACGCGTAGTCGAGCTTGGCGGGAGCGGCGGCGGCGGGGAGGGCGAGAAGGGCGAGCAGAAGCGCGTTGATCATGCGCGTAGTCTATCAAACCCGCCGAGCGGACTTATCCACAGGACTTTCAGCGCTGAAAGCGCGGGGGATAACTTGTCAGCTCTTGGGCTTAAAGCTCTTCACGACTGCTTCGAAGACGGGAAGGGTCTTCTCAAATGAATCGGTCGGCGCCTCGTGTACGATCTCGAAGAAGCCGCCCTTGACCGGAAAAAGCGCATAGTCGTAGCGGATCCAGTAATCGATACGGGGTGATCCGTGCACCCTGTAATTCTTGCGCTCCTGGTGAAAAGTCAGCACGGTTTCGTCGCCGACCCGCATCTTCTCGATCGCGGGCTGACCTTTGTTCTGCTGATCGAGCATCCAGAACGTTTCGGCGTATTTTTGGGCGTCGTTATATGTGGGCTCATACGTTGGAAATTTGTGGATCGCTATACGGGGCGACGTCTTTTTCACTAGATCGGCCGGACCGACGAAAAGAGTCCCGCCTGCTTTGGGGAGTTGCATTTCCGGTACGCCCCATTCCGAAGGCGCGCGGCAAGTGAACTCCGGCGCGTGAAATTCAATCAGCGGAACGCCCGCGACGACTTCTTGAATGGGGAGGACGTTGCGGGAGTCTCCCGGTGCGCGCTTGCAGGCCGAGAGAGCCAAGATGGCGATCATCGCGTAGAAAAATTTCATGGCTTCGCTTCCCTTGCCTTGCGGACTTCCTCGACGAGCGTGGGGCTGCCGGAGACTTTCGCGTAACGGGCGGCTTGGTCAAGCAGCGCGATCCGATCGGTCGAGCGCTCCGCGTGGAGGCCTTGGACAAGATAGTAACTTCCGAGCAGTTTGTACCTTTCCGGCCGGCCTTTCTCGATATCGGCGTCGACGGCGGCGATGCGCTTGCTCTGGGCGGGCGCCAACGCCGCGATTTGGGCTTGCCCGCGGGTCAGGATCTGCAAGTCGAGGGCCTTGGACTGCTGATCTTCGGAGGTCGCGACGGCGCGGGCCTTCGCGCGTTCGTATCTCTCGAGTTCGATCGCCCCGGCGGAGCGAAGCGGCAGCGCGCGCGAGGGGGAGGCGTCCCGAAGATCGATGACCTTCGCTTCCCACCAAGCGGGACCGCTGTGCGTCATGGAGATATAGTCCTTGAACTCGGCGTCCAATTTTACGGAAGCCGGATCGTTTTTCAGCTTGGACTGAATGTAGTAGTTCTTGGTCTTGTAGGCCTCTTCTTCGTACTCGAGGGGCTGGATGTCAGGGAGGTTCCCTCGCGCCATCTCTCTGAAAACCGGTTCCCGGCGGTCCTGCCAAGCGTGGGTGAGTTCGTGAACCATGACGACGTCGTGATCTTTGGCTACGGCGAGGATGGCGTCAGGATGAGTGTCCAAGTAGGCGAGCAGAGCGGCGCGCGTCGAGATCGACTGGCGAAGTGCGACGCGCTGCTGTGGCGGCACGGTCCCGACCACGGAGTCCATGATGCCTTGCCGGTCAAGTACGATGGCCTGCCGGCGAATGTCGTACTGCGCCACCGAGGAGCCGCTCTGGTCTTCGATGACGATCGGCGGAAGATCCGGCCTTTTGGGCTTGCCATCGAGTCGGGCCAACACGGTTTTGCCGAACGGATCGGCGCCGATGACCTTTTCGGAGGCGGTCCGTAATTTTTCGCCGACCGCTTTCTCGGCCGTGGTGTGATAGGGTAGGTCCACTCGGGGGCCGGCGGCGGAGGCGCTGACCGGTTGGGCCGCCGCTTGCCGGTCGGCCAGAGAACGGCTTCCGTCGAAATAGGCGGACGCGCGAACGAGTTCGGCGCTCGACATCGCCTTGATCGCGTTGATGTCCGACTTGGGGTCCAGCAAAGCGGAGACGATCGCCGGCGGGAGCTCGTTCGCCAAAGTTCGAATCCGCTCCAAATCCTTCGCCTCGGTCGGTTTACCGGAAGCGAGCATCACGTTGACCGCTTCAAGCGCCGCCCGCCGCGCGTCCTGCCGCAGATCCAAGATCGTCTTCTTCAGAAGGGCCTGGGTCGCCGGTGCCTTCGTCTTCGGGTCCAACGCCCGCCCGTCGTCTTCGAAGCGCCAGCCTTGGCCCGTGAGCGCCTGTTTGACCCGGTCGTCCACGCCGTCGCGGCGCCAATCGGCCTGGAGGTCGGGCGCGGCGACCGCGGGAACCGGCCCGGGCGCGGCGTGAACCGCGGGGGAGAGTGACAGCAGGACGACGAGAGCGAGAGGGGAGCGCATCGTCCTCGATAGCGTAAAGAGTTGAGCGATTTTCGTCAAGGGCCTTTCCGGACGGAATTTGGAAGGCCCACTTCCGCGCCTTATGGCGCGGTCGGGGCCAACGAGCTCTGAGGAAAAACTTGATTTTCTCGACGAGAAATGCTATGCTATAGGTGCGTAAACGCTAGTGATCAGTAAAAGACAGCACTAGATGGACAAACCGCCGCGCGCCGAGGTACTATGCACCTGAAATCGATCGACATTGTCGGCTACAAGTCCTTCGCGGACAAGACCCACGTCGACTTGGAGCCCGGGATTACGGGCGTCATCGGACCTAACGGCTGCGGCAAGTCCAACGTGATGGAGTCGGTGCGCTGGTGTCTCGGCGAGATGTCGTGGAAGTCCCTGCGCGCGGACACCATGACCGACGTGATCTTCGCGGGCACGACGAAGCGCTCGCCCCAGTCCCTGGCCGAAGTGACCTTGACCTTCGACAACGCCAGCTCTCTTCTTCCGATCGATTACTCCGAAGTCACCATCTCCCGCCGCCTGTTCCGCTCCGGCGAGTCCCAGTACTTCCTCAATAAGACCCAGTGCCGCCTGCGCGATATCCGCGAGATGTTCCTCGACACCGGCTTGGGCGGCGACGGCTACGCCATCATCGACCAGGGCGGCGTCGACTCCATGATCCGCTCCAAGCCCGAAGAGCGCCGTGCGTTCTTCGAGGAAGCCGCCGGCGTCGCGAAGTACAACTCCAAGCGCGAGGAAGCCCTGCGCAAGCTCGACCGCGTCGACATGGACTTGGGCCGACTGCAGGACTCCGTGGCACTCATCGAGGAGCAAGTCAAGAAGCTCGACGCCGACGCCCGCCGCGCCAAGCTCTTCGCGAAGTATAAAGAGGAGCTCGTCGCCATCGAGGCCGCGCACATCATCGATCAGACGACCGCCATCGAGGCCGAGCTCGCCGTCATGCAGGAGCGCATCGGGCCCGTTGAGGAGACTTTGGGCAACTGCCGCTCGCAGATCGGCGCCGAGGGCGCCAACCTCGCGGCGCTGAACCTGGAGAAGACGGGCGAGCAGAACCGCCTGATCGAGGCCAACGCGAAGAACGCGCTGGCGAGCTCGGGCGCCGACGTCGCGGGCCCCGGCCTGGCCGGCGCGCTGATCAAGCTCGTCGGCGCGCCG
>JAYTIP010000042.1:0-9267 GCA_043731745.1 Elusimicrobiota bacterium
GTGCACGACGCCTACCGCCGCCGCATCAAACTCGCCGACGAAGGCCTGCGCTGGGGCAACCTGCTCGTCGCGCGCCAAAGCGCGATGCCCGCGATCCTCGTCGAGAACGCCTACATGATCTTTCCCGATCAGGAATCCCTGCTCAACGACGGCGGCTTCCGCGACGAACTCGCCAAAGCCCTCGTCGAGGGCCTCGAAAAATACCTCGTCTCCGCACGGAGAAAGCCTTGATCACCCCCGGCGCCGGCGCTTTGCCCGCACTCGTCGACCTGCTGCAGTTCCTCGCCTCCGCCAAAGAGGCCGAGGAGGATCAAGTGTGGGCGCGCGTGCTCGACAAGCTCGCCGCCGCCCTCGACTGCGAGGCCGCGACCTATTTCGTGTTCCTGCCCAAGCAGGGCCAGCTCATCGCGCGCGCGGCGTTGGGCTCGGCCGGACATCGCGTCGAATCGCGCCGCGTCGAATCGGGCAAGGGCCTGTGCGGCTGGGTGGCCAAGTACCGCGAGCCCGTGATGAGCGCCGACGCCTACGGCGATCCACGCTTCATGAAGCAGGTCGACGAGGAGACGGGCTACAAGACGAGCCACATCCTCGCCGTGCCGTTGCTCGACCGAATGGAACTGGTCGGCGTCATCGAGCTCATTAATAAGCGTGGCGGCCCGTTCGTCGAGACCGACCTCGCCTTCGTCCAGGCCGCGACCCAGGCCTGCGCGCTCGCCCTGCGCGCGCTGCGCCTCGAGTCGACCGTCGACAAGGTGACCGCGCACAACGCGAGCATCCTCGAGAACCTGGGCGGCGGCTTCGTCGCCGTCGACATCCATGGCCGCGTCATGCTGTGCAACCCCGCCGCCAAGAAGATCCTCGGTCTCCACGAAGATTTGCCCATGAACCAGCCCGTCGACGCGACCTTGGTCATGATCCCCGAGATGGCCGAGATCCTCATGGACACCTTGGTCAAGAAGGAGACGGTCAAGCGCCAGGACCTCTGGTGGAAGACCAAGGGCGAAGCGCGCGTGCTCGGCTACTCGACCTTGCTCATCCAGGATCCGCACGGCCAGGTCGTCGGCGCCGGCATCACCTTTCAGGACATCACCTCCTTCCAGAAGAAATGAAAGCGGCCGCGTTCAGCCTCAAGGGCGTGGACGGCAAGACCCACACCCTCGACTCGCTCAAAGGCGCCGCGGCGACGATCGTCGTCTTCTCCTGCAATCACTGTCCCTACGTCGTGAAGGCCGAGGATTCACTGATCGCCGCGTTCAACGACTACAAAGCCAAGGGCGTGGGCATGGCCGCGATCAACGCCAACGACTCCGCCGACTACCCCGAGGACTCCTTCGAGAACATGATCGTCCGGGCGAAGGAGAAGAAGTTCCCCTTCGCCTATCTCCGAGACGAATCCCAGAAGGTCGCCAAGGCCTACGGCGCGACCCACACGCCCCAGCTCTTCGTCTTCGACGCGAAGCTCGAACTCGCTTACACGGGCTCCGTCGACGGCCTGCGTCACGCGCTCGACGACCTGACCGCGGGGCGGTCGGTTAAGACCCCCGAGATCCGCGCCATCGGCTGCACCATCAAGTGGAAATGAAGCCCCCCGTCTTCGCCGCGATCCTTCTCTTTATCGCCGTCGTGTGGATCGGCCTGCGCCGCTTCGAGAATTCCCTCGTTTTTCATCCCGCGCGGACGATGACCGCGCACCCGGCCACGGTGGGCCTGGAGTACGACCGGATCTGGCTCACCGCGTCGGATGGGGTCCGCCTCAACGCCTGGTGGATTCCCGGACCGTCCGACGAGTCGCCCGTCATGCTGTGCCTGCACGGCAACGGAGGCAACCTCTCCTCGCGGACCGACAAGATGCGCCTGTTCCACGACGCCGGCGCGGCTCAGCTCTGGATCGACTGGCGCGGCTACGGCGAGAGCGGCGGAACCCCGAACGAACCCGGCCTGTATCGCGACGCCCTCGCGGCCTGGGCGTGGCTCAGCGCGGTCCGCGGCCTGCCGCCCGCACGGCTCGTCCTCTACGGCGAGTCCCTGGGCAACGGCCCCGCCATCGAGCTCGCCGCGCGCGTGCCCGCCGCGGGACTGATCGTCGACAGCGGCTTCACCTCGATCAGCGACATGGGCAAGCTCGTCCTACCCTGGTTCCCCACCCGGATCGCGTCGATCCGCTTCGACAACCTGTCCCGCCTGCCGCGCGTGACGATACCGACTTTGGTTCTCCATAGCCCGCAGGACGATGTGATCCCTTTCGAGATGTCGCGCCGCAACTTCGCGGCCTCCGGCGCGGCCAAGAAGACCTTCGTCGAGCTCAAGGGCGGCCACAACGACGGCTTCCTCGAGACCGGCGCCGCCTACCCGAAGGCCATCAAGGACTTCCTGGCGTCGCTGCCGCGCGAAGCGAAGAAGTAGGCGTCCCCTCGCCAAGAATCCGCCGCCGCTCGGAATCGTTGTGCGCGCGGCACAGAAGTCTTAAATTCTCCACGACGTCGGCGCCGCCGATCGAGCGCGGCCGTATATGATCGAGTTCCAGGAACTTTCGCGCCTGACAGCGCACCCCGCCGGGCC
This sequence comes from Elusimicrobiota bacterium, assembly GCA_043731745.1. Taxonomy (GTDB): domain Bacteria; phylum Elusimicrobiota; class Elusimicrobia; order UBA1565; family UBA9628; genus GWA2-66-18. The sequence goes on from JAYTIP010000042.1 coordinate 2,560, forward strand.
CCTGATAGACGCAGCGCCCGCCGTCGCGTGCCCACACCTTCCGCCTCACGGCCGCCGCAATAGTAGAGGATCCTCGCGCCGCCGGCTTGTGATCGTCCCAAGAGGCTAGGGGATCGTTGCGCATGAGATAGTCGGTGGCGATTTCCAGAAGAATGTCCTCGAGCTTTCCAAGAGGAAAGCGGTGCGACAGAATCTCCGTGATTCGATTAATCGCGACGCGCAGAGTTCTCGGGCCTTGGAAGGTGAATTCGACCCGCGATTCCTCTTGATAAGGCGTCGCAACGACGATTTCCCGAATTCGATCGCGCTTTGGCGCTTCCGGATTGTATGGTGCCAGGATTTCCTCAATCTCGCGGGTCGTTTTTCCTTCCGCGCGGGAGATGATTTCCGGCGCATCGACTCTTTTCACGATTGGCGCCAGCTTCGAGATGCCGGTGAGGCTTAGGCGGCCTTCTGCCACCGCCGCGTATATTTGTGGGCGGATTTCGGCAGCTCGACATGCCTGAATTCGGCGATAGGCCTCTCCCTCGCTCAACTTCAAGCGGCGTACGCAATAATCATAAGTCGACGCGTATCCACGCGGTACGAGGATGCTGCGATCGTCGACTTCCGCCAAAAGGATGAGAAATAAGTGCAGTTGCTTCCGCTCCGCCTCCACCAATCCTTCAAGCGAGAGCAAGAGTTCATCGTCAGTCATCTTTCTCGGATCGTTCATACTAACCAGACGATTGAGATGCCGAAAAGTTCCATGGAAAAAGTTATCCACAGACTTAGCGCGCGCTAAGTTTGTGGATAACTTTTTCTGAAACGAAACTAGACTGCTATTCGGAGTCGACGCCGCGCTGGGGACAATCCGGCCGCAACGCGCACGCGCCGCACTGAGGATTCTGAGCCTTGCACACGCGGCGCCCGTGCCAAATGACGGAGTGCGACCAGAACACCCAGCTCTCGCGCGGGACGATGTCCGCCAGGTCGCGCTCGACCTTGACCGGGTCTTCCTCGTCGGTCAGGCCGAAGCGATACGCCAGGCGCTTCATGTGCGTGTCGACGACCACGCCCTCGGGCTTGCCGTAAATCTCTCCAAGCACGACGTTGGCCGTCTTGCGCGCGACGCCGCGAAGGGCGAGGAGCTTCTCCATCGTGTCGGGCACCTTCCCGCCGTGCCAGTCGCGTACCGCGCGGGCGGTCTCGATGATCGCCTTCGCCTTCATGCGGTAGAAGCCGCAGGACCGTACGATCTGCTCCAGCTCCTCCTGCCTCGCCTGCGCGTAATCGTCGAGCGTCTTGTAGCGCTTAAACAGGACCTTGGTCGTCGCGTTCACGCGCACGTCGGTGCATTGCGCCGAGAGAATGACGGCGAAGAGTAGCTCGTAAGGCGACTTGAAATCGAGCTCGCAGTGCGCGTCGGGATAGAGCTTGCGCAGGCCCTTGATCAGCTTTTTGGCGCGCTCCGTCTTGACGCTCATTTCTTCTCGATCGGGTAGTAGTAGATGCCCAAGTTGACGGGGTTGTCGACGAAGCCCTTCACCCAGGTCCGCATCCCGTACACGCCCGCCGGGTGGACGGTGAAGATCGCCGGCGCCTCGTCGAAGCCCTTGGCCAGAATCTTTTTGTACATCGCGACGCGCTTGGCCGGCGACGGTTCGACGACGGCCTTCTCGATCCACGCGTCGAGCTCAGCGTTCGCGTAGCCCTGCGAAGACGGATAGCGGCCGGCCGAGTGGTAGAACGCGTAGATGAAGTTGTGCGCGTCGGGATAATCGGCCAGCCAACCGCGCGCGAACAGCGGCATCAGGTGACGCTGCGCTTTATCGAGAAAGCTCGCCCAATCCACGCCGCGCAGGTCGACGCGGAACTTCGGGTTGAGCTTCTCTATGTTTTTCTTGAGGATCTGCGCCGCCGCCTCGCGGTTTTCGGAGCCGGTGTTGTAGGTGAGCGTGAAGCGAAAGCCCTTGGCCCAGACCTGGCCTCCCCACGCCTTGCGCAAATGCGCCTCGGCCTTCTTGAGATCGTAAGAGTAGCGCGGCTGGCCCGCGTCGTAGCCGCTCACGCTCGGCGGAATCGGCCCGAGCGCGCGCGCGGCCGTGCCCTTGAAGGTGTCGCGCATGATCGCGTCGTAGTCGAAGGCGTAGGAGAAACCCCGTCGGACGTCGAGATCCGAGAAAAAATCGGGCGGCACGCCCTCGCCGTCGAACTTGCCCGAGCCGATGTCGGGGTTGGCGACCGGGTTGATCTTCACGGTGAAGAACAAAGCCGGATCGGTCTGGAGGCGCTTGAGCCCGTCGAGCAAGATCACGCCGGGAATGCCGAGAAGTTGCGACGCGTACGGACGCGGGGTCTCGATCAAGTCCGCGTCGCCCGCCTGAAGCATGAGCTTGCGCGTGTTGAGCTCGGGCACCGCCTTGACGAGCACGTGCTTGAGCTTGGCCGGACCGCGGAAATAGGCGTCGTGCCGGTCGAGCAGCACGTAGCGCGCCGTCTTGTCCCAGCGCACGAGCTTGAAGGGCCCCGCGCCGTTCATATGTTCATAAAAAAACGATTTTTCTTTCGGCGGATCGTTGTAGTGCTTCCAGGTCGCCGCGGTGCCGTCCCATTCCCCGTGCGCGATCGCCCACGGCTTGGACACGACATACGACCAGCGGGCCATAATTCCCAGAAATGGCCCGAAGGGTCGTGGTAACGAGATCACCAAGTCGTTGCCGTCCACCCGAACCGCCTTCTCAAGAGCGGCAAAATCCAACACGAGCGTTCCCGTCGAAACGCGCGTGCTCGGAATTCCCGCGATCGGCTCGAGCAGGAGACCCGACGGTCCCCCCGCGCGGTCGGTGATCATGAAGCGCAGCAACGAGTAGCGCGCGTCTTCCGCGGTGACCTCGGTGCCGTCGTGGAACCTCACGCCCTTGCGGATCGGGAAGCGGTAGGTGCGGCCGTCCGGCGAGATGAGCTTGTTCTTAAGGGAAGGCACCTGCGTCGCGATGCGCGGCTCGTACTCGGAGAGCGAGGAGCCCTTGAAGGCGATGAGCGTCTCGTAGACGTTCTGGATCACCGACTGGCTCGAGGCGTCGTACGGATACGCGGGGTCGAGCCCGCCGACTTCGCCGATCTCGAGGTTGGTGAAGGTGTCGGGCGCTTTGACGGGTTCGGCGGCCGCGGCGACCGCGGCGGCGAGCAGGAGGGCGGTGATCATTCCCGCACGATAGCGTATCGCGTGAATCGTGTAAAGACGCCTGCGTTTAGGGCCGCAACATCAGTAGTCCGGCCACTGATTTCCCCGCGAATCGGAATGGGTGCAGTCGACGATGACCGTTCCGAACATCGGAGACTTAGGGTCGGCGACGTACGCCCACCCTCCCGTATCTTTGAGCTTCGCCTTCAACGACGCGGCATCCTTTACGCCCGTGATGATGGTGACGGCGTCGGTTTCCGCATGGGAAGCGACTCGTATTTTCGAGATTTTGGACAGGTACTTGCCGCCGACCGTCAGATCGGACAACTTCGCGGGATAATGGCCCTCTGTGTCGCCGTAGTAGATCGACAAGGCGGACCGAAGCGCGCCCAACGCACCTTTCGCGGCGCTTTCGTTCGCGGGCCCGACCGGTACGGCCTGCTTATATCGAATCTCTGGCGCCGCTCCCTCGGGAGCGTGGGCGTCCATCAAACTTAAATTGATCATCGCGCTGCCGACGCCCGCCTCGTAAGAATCCCGCGATTGAGCGAGCTTCGCCGATAGAGAGGCCAACAACGCCTTGGCGACCGGCATCCTCGCCAGCTCCGCCGCGTTGGCCTTCTGCTCATTATCAATCGCGGCTATTTTCTCCCGGATTTCGGGGAGCTGATTCGCCATGCCCATCTTCTGGGTCGAAAATTGTTGGATGTCGCCCAGCGTCAGCAGCCGCTTGGCGGCCTTGTCCGCTTTTTCAATCGGGATGGTGAACGCGATTTGTTGCGTCTGCCCGCCGCGGCCGAAACCCCCGTACATGCCATTCTGCGCCTGATGGCCCCCGGACTGCTCGATCAGCTTGATGGCCTTGTCTCTAGCGGCAGACGGTGATTCGACTTTCAACGAGACCATGTAGGAGACCGACCACGGCTGGGCGAAGCCGTATTGGCGATCCCAATAACCGTCGGGCCACGTCGTCACCTGGCCTAAAGCCCCGGTCGCGGCTAAGGCGAATCCTAAAACTAGAATTTTTTTCATGGAGACTCCGGGTCCAGACGATTCGGGTTCCGTAATACCTGTAAGTCTAAGCCCAAAAGGTCGCTTGGACAAGACCCAACTTGGCCTTGCGCGCCGGGCTTCACGGCCCTACACTGGCCGGGTGCTTGCCCCCCTTCTGCTCTTGGCGACAATCCCCGCTTGGTCCGCCGCTTTTGACGCCGAATCCCCCGGATTCTGGACCATCGGGTACGCGATCCCGGACGCCTATTCGGTGAGGCGACAGGTTATCGATGAGTCTCAACAAACGAAGGCCGCCCTTCAAATCGCTCCGTGCGAATGGGCATCCAACCCGACACCGCCGCTTATCGCCTACGCACAATGTCGCGGCAACGGATTTCCTAAAGGACTCGATCAAATCCCGATCGTCTACTCGACCTCTACGAAGCGAGAGGTTCCCTCCTACCCGGAGTTATTTTTTAAACGCGACACCCTTCGACGCGAATCGCAAGTATTAACGGTCTCATCCGGGAGCGTTCCGGCGATTTTGGGGCTTCTGGAGGCCCAACTTGCGAATTTGAATCAGATAATCCTGCTTCACGATGAAGCGCGCCGGCCGATTTTGGAGATAGTCGTGGTCGCCTCGACCGGTCAGGCGACGCTAGCAAGCGCTCTCAAAGCGGCGGATGTTATGAGGGCGAACGTTCGCGAGTTGGAGCATCCGCGCTCGGTCCATTGGCTCTATCAATGGGCGAGAATCGACTCTTCGGTGTGCGAGCAATTGCCGATCGTGTACGCCACCTACGAGCCCGTAAAGCCGGACAGCGCGGCATCCATCAAGAAAATTCTTAACCAGCTGGGCGACCCTTTTGAAGAGGCGGGCTGCGACCGATTCAAAGATTCCCTAATGGCTCTCACGACACGGGACCCCGCGACGATCATATCCAAGCTCCTGGCCATCGAAGGGGTAACTGCGGCGAGAGCGTCGTCGCGCATGCGGTATCACGAAGACTTCACTGATGAGGAACGATTCGATTTGTTGTCCGCGGAACTGTCGGGTCAGGCGGCTTTGCTGGAAAAGACGCCGACCATGCGCGCATTCGTGCGAGGCGAGATAGAACGGGTCCGCAAAACGGCGACTGTTTTGCGGTCTGCCCGCGGAAAGCGGCTGGTGGTCGTTAAGATCGCCGCGCCGGTTCCCGGTAAATAAAGGCACGGAAACTACGAACCTTACAGGTGTTCCGGTCCCCTTCATTAATTGACCTGGATCAACTTTCACCCACGAATGCCGTGATAGAATCGGGCCATGGAAGCCAAAGAGAATTGCGCGTCGAAGTGTTCCTGCCGTATTTTTGAGTTCCTCGATTCCTCGATCGGGAAGAAGATCATGGTCGCCGCCGCGGGCCTTCTGCTGTGCGGCTTTCTGATCACCCACCTCGCCGGAAACCTGTTCTTGTTCGTCGGCGGCGAGGCGTTCAACCACTACGCCGAGACTCTCGAGCACAACCCCCTCCTGCCCTTCGCCGAGGGCGGACTCGTGTTCCTGTTCCTCGTGCACATCATCCTATCGGCGCGCGCGACCTGGCTCAACCGCGCGGCCCGTCCCGTCGCCTACGAGTCCTATAAAGGCAAGGGCGCTCGCACCCCCGGCTCGCGCACGATGGCCTACACCGGCACGCTCATCCTGGCGTTCATCATCATCCACATCGCGACCTTCAAATTCGATGTCGGCGGCCTCAAGGGCCAGACGGTCGGAATGCCGGAGAGCCTGTACGCACACGTGATCACTTGGTTTTCCAACCCGCTGTACGCCGCCTTCTACGTGCTCGCGGTCGGCGGGGTGGGCCTGCACCTCTCGCACGGCGTGCAGAGTTCCATGCAGACTTTCGGCATCAACCACCCTCGCTACACGCCCCTGATCCGCAAGGCCGGTCTCGCCTTCGCGTTCCTGATCTTCGTCGGCTTCGCCTCCTTCCCGGTGTACTTCGGATTCCTCAAGAACTGCGTGTCCTGCTCCACGGGAGCCCACTAACATGAAACTCGACTCCAAGGTTCCGACGGGCCCGATCGAGAAGTCCTGGGACAAGCACCGCTTCGAACTGAAGCTGGTCAACCCGGCCAACAAGCGCAAGTTCAAGGTTCTCGTCGTCGGCACCGGCCTCGCCGGCTCCTCCGCCGCGGCCACGATGGCGGAAGCGGGCTACAACGTCGAGTCGTTCTGCGTGCAGGACTCCGCGCGCCGCGCGCACTCCATCGCCGCCCAGGGCGGCGTGAACGCCGCCAAGAACTACCCCAACGACGGTGACTCCATCTGGCGCCTGTTCTACGACACCGTCAAAGGCGGCGACTTCCGCTCGCGCGAGCAGAACGTGTACCGCCTGGCGCAGGTGTCGAACAACATCATCGACCAGTGCGTGGCCCAAGGCGTGCCCTTCGCGCGCGAGTACGGCGGCACCTTGAGCAACCGCTCCTTCGGCGGCGCCCAGGTCTCCCGCACCTTCTACGCCCGCGGCCAGACGGGCCAGCAGCTGCTGCTCGGCGCGTACTCCTCG
>JAYTIP010000043.1:0-3544 GCA_043731745.1 Elusimicrobiota bacterium
TGACGAAACGCGGCGGCCGCTTCCATGAACCAGCCGTCGGCCGGGCCGACTTCGAGGCCCGTCGCCCCCTCAATCGGACGCACGGCGGCGATCCTGTCGAGCAACAGCCGAAAATTGGTTTTGCGCAGCGTCTCCAAGCCCTCGATCCCGGTCCCCGACCCGGCCTTTAAATTCGAAAACTCAAAACCGCAGGCGCGACAGTAAAAAAGCCAGTCCTTGAGCGCACGCGCCGGCGCACCGCACGACGGGCAATGCGCCTCGCTCAACGAAACGCCGCCGCCCACTCGTTCTCTTTAAATCCGAGCAGGCCCCGGTCTTTGAGCAGCACGAAGGGGCGCTTGATGAGCTTGCCGTTCTTGGATAACAAAGCCAAAGCCTCGCTTTCGCTCATACCCGGAAGCTTTTTGGCGATACCGAGCTCGCGGTATTGGACGCCGGAGGTGTTGAACAACTTCTTGAGATCACCGGCAAAACCCAGCATCGTCTTAAGCTCGGCCACGGAAGGGGGCGTGTCGACGATCGCCACCGGCGTAAAGTCCACCTTGCGGGCGGTTAAGAAGCGCATGGCCTTTACACAGGTAGAACACTTCGAATACTCATAAATTTTGACGGTCATGGCTGTGATTATAAACCTTTAAGAAGGGGGGCCCAACGGGCCTATAAAGGAGGGACCAAAGAAGCCGCGGCCCTGGGACCTCCGACCCCCGCCCCTAAGACGGGTAACGGTTACACTACGACTATGAAGAATCCCGCTCGCCGCGCCGTCTCCATTTTCCTCGCCGCCGCCCTCCTTTTGGGCTCCGCTCCGCAGGGCGCTTTCGCCCAGGTGGCGCGCATCGCGGTCGGCGAAGCGGGCGGCATGCCGGTGGCTCCCGTCGGGATGACCCCCGTCACCGGAACCATCACTCCGACGCTTTCACTCGGCGCTTCCTCCCTCACCGGCACCCTCTCCGCCCCCTCCATCACGCCGAGCGTCGCCGCCGGCCTCACCCCGTCCGCTCTCACGGCCACCCCCGCGGCCGCCGTTGCCTCGGCGCTGACCTCCGCCCAGGTCGCCCCCGCCGCCTCCGTCGAGGACCCCAAGCTCCCCGAGACCCCGAAGGCCGCCGCCCCCGCGACCGCTAAAACCTGGGGCCAGCGCCTTTCCTCTCTGCTCGGCCGCAAAACTTCCGAAACTTCAGGTCAGACCCCGGCCTCCGGGCCGTCCGCCGAGACCGCGAAGGCCGACGCCGACAAGACCTTCGACGGCGCGACGGAGAAACAAACGGCGAACGACGCGGAACCCATCGCGGTCGGAAAGATCAAGATCACGCGCAACGGCCTGAAGTCCTCTATTTCCGATCGCTTTAACATCGACAAGGCGCACGACAAACGCAAATTACATGTCGACGAATTCGGCGGCCCGCTGTCGGAGCCGATGTCTTTCAAGGCTCGCGTCGGCTACGGCCTGCGCCAGGGACTCAACATGGTCGGCGTCGCCGCCCTCCTCGACGTAACGCTCAAGCCCCTCCTCTCCCTCTTCCCGTGGCCCCAGTACCTCGCCGACTCAGCACTCCGCGGCTTCGGCCGCGTCGCCCTCCTCACCAAGTTCGGCCCCAACCAAATCTTCGAAGGCCTCGCCAACGCCCCCGGCACCTTCCTCGGCATCTCCCTCCCCATGGCCGTCACCATGGAAGAGATCACCTACCGCCTCCTCGGCTTCGGCCTGACCTTCCTCATGCTCGCCGCCATCAAGCCCGTCACGCGCTGGCTCTCCTCGATGGTCGACGGCCTCCCCGACGCGGCCGGCATCGTCGGCGGCACCAAGAAGCTGCTCAAGCTCGGCGACTGGCTCTCCCACCTCGCTTTCCCGATCGCCGCCGTCCTCTCCTCCTTCAACTTCGCCGTCGCGCACTTCGCGACTTGGGGCTTCTCGCCCTTCGTCCTCGTCCTCAACTTCGCGCTCGGCCTCTACCTGGCCCACACCGCGTATAAAACCCGCGGCCTCACCGCTCCGATCGTCAGCCACCTCCTCTTCAACCTCGTGACGATGGGCGCCATCCTCATCGGCCTCACCTTCTCGCCGATGTCCGCCCTCGCCTACTCGATCATCGCCGGCCTCATCGGTATCTCGGCACTCGTCCACTCCTATCTGTCGAACCGCAAGCTCAAGCTCTTCCGCATGAAGAACGGCGCGGCGGCGATGATCGCCCTCCTTCTGATCTCGGGCGCGGCGACGACCTGGCGCGGTCCGTCGAACGACGGCCTCGCCTCTCACCACAACGCCGCCACGGTGATCCAACTCGTCCAGGACAAGAAGCTCGGCGACGCCAAGCCCGTCACCGAAACGGCCCCCGTTCCCAACACGGCCGCCGCCGACACCGGCGTCATCGAGTCTCGCGCCGACATGGTCGCTCGCGTCAAACCCGCCGTCGTCAACCCGATCATCCACATGGGCAACGGCTACGCCCTCGGCTCAGGCTTCATCCTCACTCCGAGCGGCGTCTTCGTCACCAACGGGCATGTCGTGGGCACCAAGAAGCCCGGCGAGTTCATCAACGCCCGCGTCCCCGGCTTCCCGCAGGAACTCAAGGCGAAGGTCCTCGCAGTCAACCACGACAAAGACTTGGCCATCGTTCAATTGCAGCCCCGCCCCGACGGCAAGCCCTGGCCCACCGTCAAGTTGGCCTCGGTGGCACCTCGCGAAGGCGATGAAGTGACCGCGCTCGGCTACCCGCGCGGCCTCGGCTTCTCCGTCTCTCACGGCGTGATCTCCGCCCTCGACGGTCGCGGCACGATGTATGTGAAGCAGCTTCAGACGGACGCGGCCATCAACCCCGGCAACTCGGGCGGTCCTCTCTTCAACACCCGCGGCGAAGTCGTGGGCGTGAACACCGAGATCTACACCCAGTCGGGCGGCTCCGAAGGCCTCGGCTTCGCCATCCAAGCCCCCGAGGTCGCGCACATCATGGCCCAGTTCGGCGACACCGGCAACATCGCGACCGCGTCCTTGGGCATCATCACCAACCTCTCCGACCCCATGGCCCCCGAAGCGGGCCTCGAGGTCGAGTATGTGCGCCACGGCTCGGCCGCTGAAAAGGCCGGCATCCAGCGCGGCGACCTCATCATCGGCGTCGGCGAGGCCGGCATCGAAGAAGGCGGGCAGGAAGCGGCAGGCCACATCGCCGCGGTCCTCTCCAAGATGGTCCCCGGGCAGAAAGTCACGATCACGATCATCCGCGGCGACGAGCCGCAGGAAATCACACTCGTCGCCGACGCCAAGGTCACCACCGCGCCCAGCCACTAGACCGTGCGTTCGTCTCTACTGGGTCTATTCCTTTTCGTCTCCGGCGCATCCGCGCAGCTTCTGCCTCCGTCACCGGCCCTGCAGTCCCTTCTCCTTCGACGCCGTCTCGACTTGCCCGCGCTGAAGGTCCTCGGCTTCGTGCTCGACGGCATGGTCGCGCATGAAGTCAGCCCGGACGGCAAAACCCTCGGCCCGGACCTGACCCCCGAACAGCTCGACGAACGCCTCGCCGCCCTCGAACGCGGCGAGGCGCTTCCT
>JAYTIP010000044.1:0-7160 GCA_043731745.1 Elusimicrobiota bacterium
TCGCCGCTCTCGGACGCCCCGAGGCCTACATGATGTACACCAAGCTCTACGCCGGCCAGCAGGGCGTCGACTCCATCGGCCAGAGTTTCCTCAGCGCCGGCGCGCCGACGCGCTTCGGCACGATCGGCGTCGGCCTGTCCGACTTCAAGGCCGCCGGACTGCTCAACGAGCGAATCCTGGGCGTCTCCTTCTCACGGAGCCTGTATCCGGGCCTCGACGCGGGCGTCACCGCCAAATACCTGTACCATAAGTACGCTCCGGGTTCGGACCAGACGGGCGGCGACCCCGTGTTCGCCAACGGAACCTCGCGCGGCGCCATGGCGTTCGACGCGGGCGTCATCGCGACTTTAGGGAAGTCGTTCAAGGCGGGCCTCTCGGCGCGCAACATCAACTCCCCCGACGTCGGGCTCGCCAGCCCCGACCCGGTGCCCCGCGAATACCAGGCCGGCCTCTCCTACGACAAGGCCGACTGGCTGCTCAAGGCGACCGCCGATGTCGTCTATCGCGACAGCCACATTGGAACCATCCGCGACCGGGCCACGCCCACGCTCGGCCTTGAAAAGGCCATGGGCGACGAGCGCGTGAAATTCCGCTTCGGCGTGGGCTTGGATCAGTTCAGCGCCGGCGTGGGCCTGCAGTTCGACCGCTTCGGCTTCGATTACGCCTTCGTCCTGTCCCGCAACCTCGCCTCGAGCAACGCGGGAACTCACATCATCGGCATCCGCTACCGCTTCGGAGACAAGAAATGAAGATCAACACCGCCTTCCTGCTCGCCGTCTCGCTCCTCGCGTATCCGGCCGGCGCCTACGCCGCCGTCGACGCCTTGGGCGTCGCCCAACTCTACCCGACCGTCGCCGGCGGCAAGGAGTGGACCTCGAACTGGAACAACGGCGTGGCCCGCACCTTCACCTGGGGCAAGGATCCCCAGGACCCGTGGTTCGACGCCAAGGGCAACGCCAGTTACTCGATCGACGGCAAAGGCGTGTTCGCGATCTCGGGGGCGGTGCCGCGCATGTATATCTACGATCCTTCGCTCGCGAAGAGCTGGCATAACGTCGAGATGACGGTTTACGCCAAGCGCGTGGCGGACTCCAACACCTCCTACGGCGGCATCGAGGGCGTGGCCCGCACGAACCACATGGCCGACACGACGAACCTCTGCGACACGCGCGGCAACGACGCGCGCTTTCGCTACGACGGACACATCGACTTCGAAAAGGAGACGAGCCACCCTCGGTCCGTCGCCGTCCAGAACAAGCCGTACTTTTCGAACGGCCTCCCTTATAACCAGTGGATCGGCTACAAGCTCGTCGTCTACGATCTGCCCAACGGCGACGTCAAGCTCGAGAACTACATGGACTTGAGCGACGGCGTCAACGGCGGCAACTGGGTCAAGGTCAACGAGATCGAAGACACCGGAAAGAACTTCGGCGTCGGCGGCGTCCCCTGCAAGACGGGCATCGACCCCGCGCTGCGCCTCACCGCCAGCGACATCCGCCCGGGCTCGGAAACGGGCAAGCCGAACCAGGTCGTCTATTGGCGCAGCGACAATGTCGGCACGAACGGCCTGCTCTACAAGAAGATGAGCGTGCGCGAGGTCAGCGCGGTCGCCATTCCCGCGGACACCACCGCCCCCCTCATCACCGGGACCGCGTCCACGGCCGTCGGCATGAACGGCGCTACGATCGGCTGGACCACGAATGAGAACGCGGACGGCGTCGTCGAATACGGCCCGACCTCGGCCTACGGCGCGTCGACCGCTTTGAATGCGGCCCTCGTGACGAGCCATAGCGCCGTCCTCAGCGGCCTGAGCGCCGGCTCTCTCTACCATTACCGGGTCAAATCCAAGGACGCCGCGGGAAATCTCGCGACCTCCGCCGATGCGACCTTCACGACCGCGGCGCCGGCGCCTCAGGTCGCTTGCATCAACAGCGCGGGCACCTGGGCGAACGCGGCGCTGACGCCGCAGACCGGGACCTTCACCGCCGAGTTCGACGCGTCCCCCTCCCTGGCGAATATGGACGGCGCCAGCGGGCTGTCGAACGCGGCGGTTTCCGCTTATGCGGCGCTCGCGGCCGCCGTGCGCTTCAACAACGCCGGGCTGATCGACGCGCGCAACGGCGGCGCTTACGCCGCCGCCGCCGCGATTCCGTACGCCCCCAGCTTGATCTACCACTTCCGCTTGGTGGTCAACATACCCGCCCATTCCTACAGCGCCTTCGTGAGGCAAGGGGCCAATGCCGAGCGGCTCGTCGGAAGCAACTTCGCGTTCCGAACGGAGCAGAACACGGTCGCGTCACTCAACAACCTCGGCCTGCTCGCCTCTACGGGCGCGCAGTCGGACTGCGGCTTGATCGCGACGGGAGCGGACACCGTCGCGCCCGTCATCTCCGCCGTCGCGGCCTCCGGCGTCGGCGCCAATGGAGCGGCCATCACCTGGACCACGGGAGAGCTCTCCGACGGGCAGGTCGAATACGGATTGACCTCGGCCTACGGCGCGTCCACGACCGTCGACCCGGCGGCCACGACCGCCCACACCGGCAATTTGCTGGCGCTCACACCGTCGACGGTGTACCACTACCGCGTCAAATCGCGCGACGCGGCCGGGAACCTCGCTATCTCAGGTGACTCTATCTTCACCACGGGGGCCGCGCCAACGGCTCCGACCGCGACGACGAACGCCTTCTCCGATGACTTCGCGTCTTACCCGAAGAACACCTGCTTCGCAGACGGTACGAGCTTCGGACCCTGGCTCTCGGCTTTCTCAGGCTACGGCTGCGTGAAGACCGCGACCGACGCGAGCGGCTCCTACCTCGAGGAGGCGCCGCAGGCTTCCGCGACGCCTTCGCAGACGCATGCCTCGATGGTCCTGGGTCCGCAGTTCTCCGGGCCGATCAATTACGCGCTGACGATGGAAACGGTCGCCCAATTGCGCACCGGTTCGGCTCCGAATCCCTGGGAGGTGGCCTGGATCGCTTGGAACTACGCCGACGATGTCCACTTCTACTACTTCACGCTCAAGCCCAACGGCTGGGAGCTCGGCAAGGAGGATCCGGCGTATACGGGGGCGCAGCGCTTTCTCGCGTCGGGCTCCGCGCCGCTCTATCCGATCGGGGTCAGGTACGCGGTTCGCGTCATTCAAAACGCCTCGAATGTGATCTCGGTTTTCGTCAACGACAAGCTTCTGACGACCTTCACCGACACGGAAAGGCCCTATACCGCGGGCAGGATCGCCTTCTACAATGAGGACTCCCAAGTCCGGGCCCGCTCCGTCGCCGTCAACATCACCGCGCCGGTCACCGTCGCGGCGGTGGGCGTCGCGGCCGGAGGGCCGTCGGCGCGGGCTCCGCAGAAGCTTCTGAGCCCGGCGAGGGCCGACGGCATCAACGACGCGGCCTTCTTCGGGGCCGCCGCCTCGGAGGTCAGCGTGTACGACATCAACGGCAAGTCCGTCTTCCACAGCTCGCTGCAGCCGATCGTCTGGAACGGACGGGACGGGTCCGGGCGCGTCGTCGAATCGGGCGTTTACATCGCCAAGATCCGGGATACGGGCGCCGGCGTCGTCTATCAGAGCTTCGTCGTGGCCAAATGAGGGCGGGTCATTCCCTTTCTTCCTCATCCGTTTCGTGCCGCTCGGCGTCGACCTTGGCCGTCGCCGCGGTCTTGCGCGGCGCCGTCGCCGCGGCGACCTTCAGCCGGGCGATCTGCTCCGGCGTCAGGGACTTCGCCAAGGACTGCGTGAACCGGTCCTCGACCGAGCGGATTTCTACGGACAGCTCTCTGACCGTGTCCATCTCCCGGTTGAGTTCGCCGCCGGTTTTTCCGGCGGCGACCAATAGCCGGATGTTGCCAAGAGCCATTTTCTGGCGCGCCAGCAACGGATTCTCCGCTTCGTCGCGGGTCTTGACCGCCTGCGCGTAGACGCGCTTCTGCTCCGCCGTCATGACGCCAAATTCGGCGCCCTGGGCGAAAACCGCCAGTAAAAGCAAAAGCGTCGTTTTCATGATTGGACCTTAGAAGAAGTAGTTCAGCCCGGCCGTGAGCATATAGCCGCTCGGATTGATGTCCCGGCCCAGCGGGTGCGCCGCGTCCTGAGTGCGAAACCGCGACAGCCAGACATAGCGGCCGTCCGCGTCGACGGACCAGTGGCGGTTCAGGAACCACTCGACGCCCGCGCCGGCGTGCGGACCGAAGCGGTGCGTCGTGCTGTCGTAGGGCGACTGGACATGGGTGTAATACCAGCCCGCGCCCCCGAGGATGTAAGGCGACAAGCGTTGTCCGGGGAACAGGTACGCCAGCAACGAGGCCTGGGCGGGAATCGAGTCGACGGTCGTGCCGCCGAATTTATCCTGCCGGAAGTCGGCAGAGCCCTCGATGGCGAACACCGGGCCCAGGTGCACGCGCAGCTGCGCGCCGCCGTTGAGGCTCCCGTCGTCGGCGTCCTTGGCGCGAAAATACATGGCCCGGCCTCCGAGAGAAACACCCGCCCGCGACCCCACGGTGACGCCCTCGTCGGTCGCGGCCCGCGCGGGCACGACGGAGGCAAGAACGGCCAGGCAGGCGAGCACGGCTATTTTATTTTTCATATCACGCTCCTTTGGCCGTCAATGACGGCTCCACGGGTTCGGCGACGCGTCGTTGTGAACCTCGAACATGAGGCCATTGAGATAGGGCGAGGACTTTCCGGCCGCGGCCAAGCGCGAAACCTTCTTGTAAAATGCCCGCGCATCAGCGAAGCCGCGTTTGTCTCGGACGATCTCGTCGGCGAGGTTCAACGCGAGACAGTTCATGGCTTCGCTTTCGGAGCGCGAGGACAATTCCGCCGTGGACTGGTCGGCTTCGACCTTTTTGTCGAAGCGCGTCAGCTCCGCGACCTTGTCGTCGGGCGTTCCGTAGCCGATAACGTTCTCGACGAAATCCTTGTCCGTCATATAGGTGTAGTGGGGCCACGCCAGGCGGTGGACGATGGTCCTCTTCCAGGGACCGTTGGAGTTCCAGACCAAAGCGTCCGGGCTGATTTCGTCGGGGCGCCCGTATTTGGCCGTGAGCGCCCTTGCCGCGTCGCGGGCCGGCTGCGGCCAGGTTTCAATCGCTTTCTCCGCCTGCGCCGCAGAGGCCACCTTCCCCGACCAAAACGCCTGGCCGGGCTCGGCGAGGCGGGCGCTTTTCTTGACCGCGCCGGCGGGCGACGCGAGCGCGCAAATGGCGGCGGCGGCGGCGATGGCTTTGATCATGACTGTCCCCCTGGCGTCGAAGACAGTCTAACCCCGGCCCGGGGCGACGCCCATGGTGGGCGAGTGAAGTTAATTTACCGGCTTAATGCCAGGCAGACGGGCTCGTTGGAGGGCAGGACGACGGTCATCTCCGCGGGAGCGGAGCGTTCGGAGGCCCGGGCGCAATCGACGCGCGTGAACACGTATTGGACGGTCCGGGCGAGGTCGACGGAGACGAGATCCGGATCGAGCATCTTGTCGAGGATGGTGTGGTTCTTCCTTAAGCCGGGAAGCTCGGACGCGCGAAACCAGTCCCAGGAGGCACCGCTGGGATAGGACTTCCTTTGATAGCGGTTCGCGTTCTCGACGCGGCCGTCGGAAATCCACTGGATCCAGTTGCGGCCTTGAGGATTGAGGTAGCCGAATTCACCGCCGGCGGGCTCATAGAGCGCCAGTTCTTGGGTGTGCCACATGATGGCCAACGGCGTGCCGTCCGCGCGGCTGAGGACATGACCGTGATCAAAATCTCGTTCGTCGCCGAGGTGGCGGAATCCCTTCTGGTACTCCTGACCCACGAAGGCCTGCAACAGGTGTTGGAAGTCCCCCTTGGCGAGTTCCGCGGCCGAGCTGGTAAGGGGGGTGGCAAGCAGGAGCAAAGCGAGAAGCAAGCGCGGATGAGGCATCGATTCAAGGATGCGTTTCTCGTGTTACAGGAGTATTGTCGCGTTGTGACGGTCCACGGTTTACATCGCTGCCACAATTGGTTGACGCTCCCGCCGTGGGCCGGGCCTCCGGGAGAAGCCACACTATGAGAACCAAGGGAGAAATCATATGAACAGCAACTTGAAGCTCACGGTCTTCGTCTTCGCCGCCTTCGCCGTCGCGGAAACCGCGCATCGCCTCAGCGCCCAGAATACGACCGGTTCGGCTCAGGTCAATCCGAGCCAGAACGCGACTCCACAGAATCCGAGCCAGACCATTCAGACTCCGTCGCCCGACATTCAGACGCCGCTGCTGACCTCGCCCCAGGACCCCAACCGCGTCAACGCGCTCAATCCGGGCCTCGCGAGCCCGACCGGGACGACCGTGCCGTCGGTGCCGCTCGTCACCGACTCCGTACCCGTGACGCCCGTGATGAATATGGCCAATCCGCAGAGGCTCGAACGCGTGCGCGCGTCGATCGTCCAGGCGCCGATGGCGTCCAACGGCGCCCCCTCGGCCACGCTCAACGGCGTCTCCGTCACCGACCTGAAGGTCACCGAGCTCAACGGCAAGGTGGTCCTCCAGGGGGTCGTGCACAGCGAGAAGGACAAGTCTGAAGCGGAGGCGCGCGCGCTGACGGCGGCCGGAGCGGGAAACGTCATCAACCAGCTCATCGTCCGCTGACGGTCGCGGGCCACGGAGGCTTTATGAACCGGAAACACGAATCGCGCGGCTCGTCGCTGTCCATGGCCAGGGCCGCCGTCGAAAGCTTCGAGATCGCGCTCGCGATCCGGGCGGGGCGTCTGACGCGCGCCCTATTCGAAGAATGGTACCGCAAACGCGAGGCGGCGGGGACGACTTTGCGCGTCACCTTGCGGCCGGCGCCGCTCAAGGCGCGACGGCACAACGCTCGAGGACGCAACAGGACGGTCAAGGAGGAGGGACAATGAACTCGACACACAAGGTGAGGCGCATGACGGCGGACGCGCGCGGACGGTTCGACGCGCTCACCGACGACGCGCGCGCACGAATCAAGAAGGCCGGCGGCGAACTGATCGACGACGCGCAGGTTCGGGGCGAGCGCGCGCTGAAGAGCTCGCGCGGGTGGATCGCGAAGAATCCGGGGACGGCGGTGACTTTCGCGTTCCTGGGCGGCGTCCTGCTGTACGCGTGGGGCGGGCGGAAGTCCGCCGACTGACGCCTCGGCCGCGCGCGCCCGGCGGGCGCGCGCGGCTATTCCCCTCG
>JAYTIP010000045.1:0-13197 GCA_043731745.1 Elusimicrobiota bacterium
GGACTGCAGCGCCCACTCCATGCCTTCGTAGGTGTAGTCCTTGTGGGTGAAGAATTCGGTCAGGTGCCTATTAGACTTAACGCGCCGTGGCGCGTTAAGCACGAACTGGTAGAACTGGGTGAAGCCGAGGGCGAAGCCCGCGGGCTTAGGCTCGGCCAAAATGCCGATGCCGGCATCCACCTTCTCGATGTCGCCCTCATACTTCTGCTCGAGCTCTTTGGCGAGCTCGGCGTCGCCGCCGGTCAGCTCGAGGAAGCTCTTCACGGGCGGCTCGCCGAGCGAGCGGCGGAACTCGTTGTAGGAGCCCGTGCCGTCGGTGCGCTCGCGGAAGATGTCCATTTCGGCCAGGTCGGTCAGCTGCCCGTTCTGCTGATTCTTGAACTGCGACAGCGCGCGGGGGAAGTTGTGGAGCTTGAGCGCGCCGGCGGACTTCTTGGCGAAAGAGTACGCTAAGACATCATAACCGTGCTTCTCGACGATTGGCCGCGTGTTGTTGTGCACGAAGTTGATCAGCTCGATGCGGTCGAGCGTGCGGTCGGTGCCGGGCTCGATCATCTCCTGCTCGTCCAACACCATCTCGTGGAGCCGGTACACGACGCGGAAGTGCTTGGGCACCTGGAAGGGGCCGTCGTGGTGCTCCCACTTCGAGCCGGGCATGCCCCAGATCACATCGTTGTTCGAGACGACCTTGATCGCCTTGGCGAACCACGGGTGGCGGAAGGACAAGCGCATGAGCCACGCCTTCACCTTGGGGCCCATGAGGCCGTAGAACTCGGCGTGCATGCCGGCCTGGAGCGTGGGGTGCTGGAGGAGGTCCTCGGTCCACTCGACGGTGTGGATCATGTCGATGTTGGCGACATTGATCTTGCGCGCGTAGTCGAACATCGCCGCGTCGTCCCAGTCGGGGTGGAACTTCCGCAGGTGATCGACGATGTTGTTGTGGTTCACGACGAACGCCCAGTGCAGGAAGGACAGCAGGGGGTTGTAGTTGTTCGTGAAGCCGGAGAGATCGATGCCGGGCTTGGCCGGATTCTCGGGAAGGCGGCCGTTTTCGTCCAGGCGCATCTTGCCGTCGGTCCAGGTGCGAAGGGGCTTCTGCTCCTCTTCATTCGTGCCGTAGATCTGTGCCTGGATCCAGGCCTGCGTGCGCTCGTTCATCACGGTCGGGCGGCCGTTGTCGGTCACGCGCGTCGGATCGACGCTCGTGCGGTCGACGGTGGCTTCCTTCTCGGGCCAGTTATCAGAAGGGACCCGGGCCAACTTATGGGGATTGTCCGTGATAGGGTCTCTCTTGGTGTTGCCGCCGAAGTTGTGGAACTGGAACTGAATCCAGCCGCCGGCCAAGTTGTTGAGGATGCCGGCCGCCTGGACGACGGGCTTGCCGTTGGCGTCGAGGCGGCGCCACTTGAGCTTGCCGACCTCGCGCGCCGAAGGCGTCATGTTCTCGACATCGGGACGGACCTTCTTGGGCGGAATATTGGAGCCGAAGCGCGTGTTCTCAGCGCCCATGCGCGGGTTCTCTCGGTCGGAGACCCACGAGCCGTCGGCCGTATAGCCTCGCTTGGCCTGCGCGGGCTCCTCGCCCTTGGGCTTCTGGTCGTTGGTCGCGTAGTCGTAGGGATCGGTGAGGGTGTCGGAGCGGACATAGCGGATCTTGGCGATGAGGTAGAGGAGACCGAGCTTGGTCGGCCACTTGTCCCACGACACGCGGCGGTTCGGGTCCTTGGAGAACTTGAGGTTCGCCCACTGCAGGATGTTGTAGAACGCGTTCCAGTACACATACTTGGCCGGGCTCACGCCGACGCGCGAGGAGCGCGGGGCGAAGAGCTCGGGGTTGGTCTCGGGGGAAATCGGCTTGGCGGAGGCGGCCTGAAGGTTCGCGGGCTTGCGCGCGCCCTCGCCTTCGGGGGTCGCGGGGGTCTCGTCGGAGACGGACGCGGCGCCGCCGGTCCAGAAGCGATCTAAAGTCGCGGCCTTGGCCGCGCCTTCCTTAGTACCGCCCTGCAGCGCGGTGTTGAGCGCGCGCGCCGAGGCCAGCGGAGCGGCGGGAGCGGGCTTGGACGCGGCGAGCGTCGCGGGCACGGCCAACGCGGCCGGAGCGACGGGTAGGGCGACGAGGGCCGACGGCGTCAACGACGCGGCGGGCGCGATGAGCGACGGCGCGCCGAGCGTGGGGGCGAGCAACGACGCAGAGGGGAGAACGACGCTCGATTCACCGGGCCGCACCATGGCGCCGACGCCCGCGACTCCGGAGACGCCGCCGCTCGCGGCACCCGCGTTGATCACCTGCGCCGCGGCTTCATAGGGCGCGAGACCGGGCACGGACAGGAGCAACGCGAAGACGAGGGTCGTGGCGACGGTTTTCATGACAGTGAATCCTCCGGGAAGCGGCTGAGGATTCTACCGTTAGCGCGTCGCCGGGGGCCTGGGCCCACGGAGCCTTTCCGGCCGAGCAATCGGCCTACTAACTTTTGGGACTTTGGACGCTCAGTGCTTCTTGCGCGTGAGGAGCGAGGCGCCGATGGACGCGAACAAAACCCCGCCGATGACGAGCAGCGAGGCCACCGTGGAGATGTGGTAGACATCCTTGACGAGCATCTTCACGCCGACGAACACGAGCACGGCGGAGACGCCGGTCTTGAGGTACTTGAACTCGGCCATCGAGCCGGCGAGCAGGAAGTAGGTCGAGCGCAGGCCCATGATGGCGAATATGTTCGAGGTGTAGACGACGAACAGATCGTTGCTGACGCCGAGCGCTGCGGGGATCGAGTCCACGGCGAAGATCAGGTCGGTCGCCTCGATGACGACGACGGCCGCGAACAGCGGCGTGGCGTGCAGGACGCCGCCCAGACGCGTGAAGAAGCGGTGGCCGTGCAGGCCCTCGGTGACGGGCAGGAACTTATGAAGCAGGTGCAGGGCCGGGTTTTTGCCGGGCTCCATCTGTTCGTCGTCCGACAACGCCATCTTCGCGCCCGTGAAGACGAGCACCGCGCCGAACACATAGAACATCCAGTTGAAGGCCGTGAGCAAAGAGACTCCGGCGAAGATGAAGATGAAGCGCATCACGATCGCGCCCAAAATGCCCCACATCAGGATGCGCGGCTGGTTGTCCGCTCCGATGCCGAAGAAGGCGAAGACGAGGATGAAGACGAAAAGATTGTCGACGGAGAGCGACTGCTCCAAGATATAAGCGGAGACGAACTGAAAGGCCTTGTCGTGGCCGTAGACGACGTACACGGCCAGCGCGAATGCTCCCGCGAGCGCCCACCACACCGCGACCATGATCGCGGCCTGGCGCACGCTCATCGCGCGGGCCTTTTTTTGGAGCAGGCCGAGGTCCACCACGAGCATGACGCCCATGACGACGACGAAGCCGGCCCACAGCCAGGTGACGGAGGACATGGGGAAATCCTAACATTTGGGGAATGATCCTGATTTTCACCGACGGCGCCTGTTCTGGCAACCCCGGTCCCGGGGGCTGGGCCTGCGTGATCGCCACCCCCGAGGGGACAGTGACCGAGCTCGTGGGGCGCGAGGAGCCGACGACGAACAACCGCATGGAGATGGGCGGCGTGATCGCCGGCCTGCGCGCGGTGTCGGCGATGCCGGGGCCCGTCCTGGTCAACACCGACTCGACCTATGTCATCGAGGGCATCACCAACTGGATCAAGGGCTGGAAGCGCCGCGGCTGGACGACGGCCGCGGGCGAGCCCGTGAAGAACGAAGATCTTTGGAAGACGCTCGAGGCGTTGGTGATCGCGCGCGGCCGCGGCGGCGTCGAGTGGCGCTGGGTTCGCGGCCACGACGGCCACGACGCCAACGAGCGCTGCGACGCGCTCGCGGTCGCCGCCGCGAAGCGTAAACCCTACGACCTCTACGAAGGCCCGCTCATGAATTACCCGCACGGCTCCTTGCTCCCGTCCGAGGCGAAGCCGTTGCCCGCGCGGCCCAAGCCGGGCGAGCGAAAGGCGGCCGACAATCGTCCGACTTCCTACCTGAGCTACCTCGACGGCAAGCTCATGACCCACGCGACCTGGGACGAGTGCTCGGCGCGCGTGAAGGGCACGCCCGCGAAGTTCAAGAAGGTCCGCTCCGCCGACGAGGCCGCGGAGGCGCGCAAATCTTGGGGGTTGGACTAAGATCCGTGTCGAAGCGCCGGCTCTAAAAGGCCGGTTTATCCCTTTCTTTTCTTAAAAATAGTCGAGCGATTCCCAACGCAATTTGCATCGCGCGCGAGATGTAAATTGCGATTTATTTCTCAGTGGTATTTTTTCTAAAACGCGGGAAACCCTTCGTCTAATCCGGACTAATTCGCGATGCTGTAGTTCGCGTCGTCGACGACGCCGATCGGAGCGCTGACGATGACGGAGTCGGCGTCCTTCTCCCACGGCAGGTCCTGCCCTGCGCCTACGTCATGCTTATGGGGTCAGGCGGAAGCGACGACGCGGCGCGACCGCAGCCACAGGAAGGAGTAGAACGCGTGCGAGCCGATCGCCGCCGCCCAGACGAACCAGTCCAGGTGGCCGAGAGCGGTGAACGCGACGATCAAGTACACATAGTCGCGGCTGGCGATTCGCTCGACGGTGAGCGCGAGCGGCCCCCGCTTGTCCTCGGGCACGCGCAGGACGAGCCACCACACCGAGAAGCCGCAGGCGACGAATCCCGTCACGAGCAGGACGCCGGGCACGAGCCAGTTGTGGTCCGGATGCAGGCGCGACACGCCGATGGGCAAGGCGACGAAGGTCGCGAGGTGAGAGAAGTGATCGGCCCACAGGTCGTAGGCCGCGCCCGAGGGCGAGGACAGGTGCTTGAGCCGCGCGATCTCGCCGTCGCAGCCGTCGAGCAGGCAGCAGAACCAAAGCACGAGCGCGCCGTAGAACTGCAGGCGCGCCGACGGCGCCGCGAGCCACCACGCGCCGAGCACGCCGAGCAAAAGGCCCGCGGTGGTGACCATGTTGGGCGTCACGGGCAGCGGCAGAAGAATGCGCGAGATCGCAATCGAGGCCTTGCGGTCGAAGCGCGCGATGTAGCCGTCGTTGTCCTTGACCAGGCGCGCGCACAGGGCGTCGGCCGCGGCGCCGGCGCCCGAGCCGCGCGCGTCGAAGAAGGCGCCCGCGCCGACCTCGGCCGCTGCCCCGGTGAGCGCGGCGGCGTGAACGGAGTCGGCGCTCTTGGTTCCCGCGCCGAGCGGACCCGGAGTCCAGCGCACGACCGCGGCGGGGCGGCCCGACACGCTGCGGCGCGCGTCTCCAGCGCCCGCCTGCGCGACGGCGCCGGCCGCGGCGTAAAAATCCTTGAGGCCGTCCTCGTCGGGGAAGCAGTCGGTGTCGATCGCGAGCAGCGCCAGGCGAGGGTCGAGCGCGGAGGGGCCCAGCTTGTCGCCGAGCGTGGGCACGCCCGAGGCGCGCAACTGGATGGACCACTTCTTAAGGAAGGCGTCGTCGGCGCCGGCGATCACGACGCGATCGGGCGCCAGGTCCTGCCCCGCGCGCACCGCGCAGCGCACGACGGGCGGCAGGCCGGCGACGAGTACGGCGCCGGGACGGTGGAGGAGGAGGACCTGGACGCCGCGGGCCTTGGGAGAGCTCACGATCTCCGGGTCATCTCAAAAAGGTTGGTGGCCTGTCCGCCGAGGAAGCCCTCGAAGCGGCGTCCGTCGACGAGGGGGCGCTCCGCGATTTCGAAGTAGGCGTAGGTCCACGGCTTCTTGACCACGCGCGAGCCGGAGCGCATCTCGACGGGGATGACGACGGCCTGCGTCGAGGACTGCCGCAGGCGCGAGCCGGGCTCGCCTTCGATGTCGGGCTTCATGGGCACGCCGGCGGCCTTCAGCGCGGCGATGGTTTTCTCGATATCGTCGAGCGCGGGGGAGGCGTGCGCGTGGACCGCGGCGGTGAAGTGGTTGACCGTGTGGCCGTGCAGGAGCACCCACGCGCCGAACTGCGACTCTTTCTCGAGCGCCAACGCGTCGGCCGAGGTCGGCGCGGGCCACGGGCGCGTGAACTGCGCCGCCCAGCGGCGAAGGAGCGCGCCGCGCCTTTTGCCTGAGATCTTCGACAGGAGCGCGAGGTCGCCGAGTTCGATATCCGTGAGACCGGGCGCCGCCTTCTTCGTCGCGCTGGCGACGATCTTGCGCGCGCGGGCAGAGAGGTCCCAGGTCCGCAACTCGGAGATGAACAGTTTGGGCAGGCTCTCGACGGGCGGGGCGAAATGGATCGAGGTCAGGTTCTTGTCGGGAAAATCGTAGGTCGCCGCCGCGCGGTACCCCAGGGCCTCGAAGGGCCGCGAGATCGCGGCGATTCCCGACCAGCGCTCCTGCACGGCGAAGGTGCGGAACGCGAGGTGGTCGTTCTGGAAATTCCCGCCGCATTTCTTAAGAATGTCCTCGTAAGCGCGAGCGTAGTCGACCCGGTCGCGGTACTCCTGCCACAGCCAGGAGAAAAGATTGTCGAGGAACGCCTTCTGAGCGATCACGCTCCGATTTTACCGTATTTTCGCGTACACGAAGGGGTCAGACCCCTAGTTGTACGCGAGCTGCGCAACAAGAAGGGGTCTGACCCCGAACTGTATACTAGCCGAACAGGTCGCCTTGGGCGTTGGCCTCGGGGTCGAGCAAAGAGGGTTCGTCGAGGGCCGTGGCGCCGATGCGGGGGGAGACGGCGCGCACGGCGAGGAGGTCGGAGGGATAGGGGCGTAGGAGCTCTTGCAGGCGCGAGGCGGGCGTCTTGGGGTCGAGCCACGCGGCCTCGTCGGCCGCGCTTAATATCGCGGGCATGCGGTCGTGATAGCGTGCGACGGCGGGGCTCGGCTCGACGGTGAGCATGGCGAAGTTTCCGGGCTCCCACAGGCCGGCGAAGGCGAACAGCTCTCCGCTCTTGAGCGAAAACCAGCGCGGGGCCTTGTCGGCGCCGCGCTTGGGCCACTCGTACCAGCCGTCGGCGGGCACGAGCGCGCGCCGCCAGCGGAAGGCCTCGCGGAAAAAAGGCTTGTCGAGCGCGGTCTCGGCGCGCGCGTTGATCTGCGGCTTGGCCTGGGGGCCTTTCGCCCACGCGGGCAGGAGGCCCCACTTGAGCATGGCCATGCGCTTCTCGGGCGCCAAGAACAAAACGGGCGCCTCCTGGCTCGGCGCGAGATTAAAGCGCGGCTGGAGGCCCGGCGCGGGTGAAACGCCGAAGCGCTCGGCGACTTTCTTGGGATCCTGACCGACGGTGTACCGGCTGCACACGACGACATCCTACCACTTCTGCTAGAATGGGGCCCGATGCCCGCCAAACCTTCGCTGTCCCGCCGCTCGAGCGGCGTGCTCCTTCACCCCACCTCTTTGCCCGGCGCGCGAGGCGGGACGCTCGGCGCCGAGGCGCTGGCCTTCGTCGACTTCCTGGCCGACTGCGGGCAGTCCTGGTGGCAGATGCTTCCCGTCTGCCCGCCCGACGAGATCGGCTCGCCCTACGCGTCCCCGTCGAGCTTCGCGGGCAGCCCCGACCTGATCTGCACGGACCTTCTCACCGTCGAAGGCCTTCTCAAGAAAGCCGAGCTCGGTCAATCCAAAACGAAAGCCTTGCGTGCCGCCTTCAAAGGCTTCGCTAAGCGAGGTTCGCGAGAAGACAAGGCCGACTTCGAGGCCTTCCGGGAGCGCGAGTCCTCCTGGCTCGCCGATCACGCCCTCTTCTTCGCGCTCAAGGACGCCAATCAGGGCCGTCCCTGGTCGCAGTGGGACGAGCGTCTGCGCCGCCGGGACCCCGCGCGTCTGGCCGAGGCCCGCGCCAATGTCCCCGAAGAGCTGCGCTTCCACGAATTCACGCAGTGGCTGTTCGCCCGCCAGTGGAACGGCGTGCGCCGTCATGCGGCCGCGCGCGGCGTGGCGCTCATGGGCGACGCTCCGATTTATGTCCGCCACGACAGCGCCGATTGCTGGGCGAACCAAGAACTCTTTTTCCTCGACGCGACCGGTAAGCCCACCGCCGTCGCGGGCGTACCTCCCGACTACTTCTCCGAGATCGGCCAGCTGTGGGGTAATCCGTTGTATCGTTGGGACCGCCACCAGGAGACCGGCTTTCGCTGGTGGATCGCGCGCCTGAAGGCCTGCGCGGAACGCTTCGACGCCCTGCGCCTCGATCACTTCATCGGATTCCGCAATTATTGGGAGATTCCCGCCGGGGAAACGACCGCGATCAAGGGCCGCTGGGTGAACGCCCCCGGCGACGAGCTCTTCGATGTTCTCAAGCGCGAGGTTCCGAATCTCGAGATCGTGGCGGAGGATCTCGGCGTCGCGACGCCCGCGGTCATCGCGCTGCGCGATAAGTACAAGCTTCCGGGCATGCGGCTCGCGCAGTTTTCCTTCGGCGGCGCGGAGAAGGACTGGCCCGCCGCCTGGCCCGAAAACTGCGTCGGCTACACGGGCACGCACGACAACGACACGACGCGCGGCTGGTGGGAGGACGACGGCACGGTGAACGCCCAGCGCTCCGCCGCCGACGCCGAAAAGGAGCGCCGCGCCTTCCGCCGCGCGCTCGGCCGCGAGCCGCAGGCTCCGTCGTGGGACATGACGGACCTCGTCTGGCGCTCGCCCGCGCGCGTCGCCATCGCGCCGATGCAGGATCTATTGAATTGCGCCGGCGATGCTCGTATGAACCGGCCCGGCACCACCGCGAACAATTGGCGCTGGCGCATGCCGCCGGGTGCTTTGACCTCGCGCCTCGCGGGCCGCCTCGGTCTGCTCACGGGTGCATCGCGCCGCGCGCCGGACGCCGAATGAGCGCGGGCGCGGTCGACCACAAGGGCTCGGCCCTCGCGGAACTCGACCTGCATCTGTTCAACGAAGGCACGCACTCAAGGCTCTTCGACAAGCTCGGCTCCCATATCGAAAGCCGCGGCGGTCGCCGCGGGGTGCGCTTCGCCGTCTGGGCGCCCAACGCCAAGAAGGTCGCGGTCATCGGCGATTTCAATAATTGGGCCAAGACCAAGCATCCGCTCAAGCCGCGCGCCTCCTCCGGAATCTGGGAGGGCTTCATCCCCGGCGTGGAAAAGGGGGCGATCTACAAGTACTGGATCAGCTCGCATGTGGGCGGCCACAAGGCCGAGAAGGCCGACCCCTACGCCTTCCGCCAGGAAGAGCCGCCGCGCACCGCATCCGTCGTCTGGGATTTGGACTACGAGTGGGGCGACGCCGCCTGGATGAAGGGCCGCAAGGAGCGCGCCGCGCTGTCCGCGCCGATGTCCGTGTACGAGGCCCATCTCGGCTCGTGGCGGCGCGTGCCCGAGGAAGGCAATCGCTCGCTCTCCTACCGCGAGATGGCGCCCCTGCTCGCGGCCCATGTTAAAAAGCTCGGCTTCACCCATGTCGAGCTCATGCCCGTGATGGAGCACCCGTTCTATGGGTCTTGGGGATATCAGACGACCGGATATTTTGCCCCGACTTCCAGGTACGGTTCTCCCCAAGACTTCATGTTCCTCGTCGATCACCTCCATCAGGAAGGCATCGGCGTCATCCTCGACTGGGTGCCGTCTCACTTCCCGACCGACGGCCACGGCCTGCACTTCTTCGACGGCACCGCGCTTTACGAGCACGCCGACCCGAAGCTCGGTTTTCATCCCGATTGGAAATCATCCATTTATAATTACGGGCGAAATGAGGTGCGCGCGTTCCTCATCTCGAACGCGATCTTCTGGCTGGAGATATTCCACGCCGACGGCTTGCGCGTCGACGCCGTCGCCTCGATGCTCTACCTCGATTACTCGCGCAAGGAAGGCGAGTGGATCGCGAACAAGCACGGCGGGCGCGAAAATCTCGAGGCGATCGACTTCCTCAAGAAGTTCAACGAGACCGTGTACGGCGCGCATCCCGACGCGCAGACCATCGCCGAGGAAAGCACGGCCTGGGGCGGCGTGTCCAAGCCCACCTACCTGGGCGGCCTGGGCTTCGGCCTCAAGTGGGACATGGGCTGGATGCACGACACGCTCAAGTACATGCGCGAGGACCCGATCCACCGCAAGTACCACCACAACGAGATCACCTTCCGCGCCATCTACCAGTTTCACGAGAACTTCATGATGCCGCTCTCGCACGACGAGGTCGTGCACGGCAAGGGCTCTTTGATCGATCAGATGCCGGGCGACGACTGGCGCAAATTCGCCAACCTGCGCCTGTTGTACGCGTGGCAGTGGGCGATGCCGGGCAAAAAGCTCCTGTTCATGGGCGGCGAGCTCGCGCAGCGTCAGGAGTGGAGCCACGAGCGCTCGCTTGACTGGCATCTGCTGGTTCACGACAGCCACAAAGGCGTGATGCGCTGGGTGGAGCGCTTAAACCGCGTTTATCGGTCGGAGCCCGCGTTGCACGAGAAGGACTGCGACTCGTCCGGCTTCGAGTGGGTGGACTCCAACGACGCGGACAACTCGGTGGTCTCCTTCCTTCGGAAGGGCAACCAACCGGGAGAAGAAGTCCTGTGCGTCTTTAATTTCACTCCCGTTCCGCGCGCCGACTACCGAGTCGGCGTTTCTTATCCCGGCTGGTGGACCGAGATCGCGGACTCCGACGCGTCGGAGTTCGGCGGCTCGGGCGTCACGCTCGGCGGAGGGGCGAAGGCCGATAAAGAGCCCTGGCACGGACGGCCCTACTCCGTGAAGATCCAGTTGCCGCCCTTGGCCGCGGTCTTCCTCAAACGCCCCGCCTAGGCTTTACTCGACGGGCAGCAGCGCGACATTGCGGGTCAGGAACGCGCTGGCCGCCATCAGCGCCGCGGCGATCAGAACGCATCGCACGGGACCGATATCCCCGACCAAGCACGCGAGCAAAGCGAAGACCGCCGCGATCGTCAAAACCGATACGGCCGCCTTCGCCCAGCCCGGATGCGCTCCGTGCTTCGAGCAATGGGAGCATTTCACCCGTCGTCCGACCATCCCGGCGAGCAGAACTTTATGCGCCGACATTCCGCGCTCGCCGCAGTGCGGGCATTTGTGGTGTTTCATGATCCTCGCTCCGCGACGAACGGGATCATCCCGATCGCGATCATGAAAACGCCCGCGAGCATCAAAAAGTAGCCGTTCTCGAGCATGCCGAGGTCGGCGCGCAGCTCATCGGGCGACATGTGCGTCTTTTGAATCGGGTCGAGAAGGCCCCGCCTCCGGTAGTCGAAGCGATCATCGTTCTCGAGTTCCGTTTCCGCGAAGCCGAGCCGCAGCACGCCGTAGGCCGCCGTCGCCGCGCCTAAAATCATGAGCACGGCGAAGGGCGTGCGCATGCTCGGCACGAGCAGCGCGAGTTTGAACGACATGACGAGGTCGTCTGGAATCAGGCAAAGAGATTGTAAGGCCAAAACCGCGGAATTTCCAGGCCGTGCCGTTGTATCACCAATGCGTGAATCGCTAGAATCCGCGCATGCGCCCTACCGTTGCGAGCCGCCACCTGTGCTCGCTTCTCTTCTGCGACATTCGCGGCTTCAGCGGCTTGCTCGAGCGTCTGCCGCCGGAGGACGGGTTCGCTTACGTTCAGGAATTCCTGAACCACCTCGCTCCCGCCATTGCGGAGCACGGGGGTTCCATCAACAATTTGACCGGCGACGGCTTTCTGGCGGAGTTCGGGATTGAGACTCCCGGCCCCGATCACGCCGCGCGCGCGTTGAACGCCGCCATCGCCGTCCGCCGGCGGCTGTCCGAGTTCAACCAAAGGCAGCATCGCACGCACCAGCCCGTGGTGACGATCGGCATCGGCGTGCACACCGGCATCGTCATCAGCGGCGAGCTGTCGTTCGGCGGATACCGGACCGAGGGCCTGATCGGCGACGCGGTCAACCTCGCGGCCCGGCTCGAGAAGCTCACCAAGGAGTTCAGCGTGGACGCGCTCGTGTCGGAGGAAACGCGCAAGCTTCTGCCCGCTGACGCCCCCTTGATCGCGATGCCCGTGAAATCCGTTCCCGGAAAAATAGGCGCCTGGAAGTCCTTCTGGCTGAAGCCGGGAGCGCGCCCCGTGACGCATAGGAGCCAATCATGATCCTCGATGAAAGTCAGCTGCTCACCAAGACCGGCGCGGAGGAGCTGGTGCGCCGGGCGTCCGTGCTGGCGTGCGAGTGCCCTCGCCACCTGATCACCATTCTTGAGCAAGTACGGGCGTTCCAGGACTACGAGCAAAAGTGCATCGCTCGCTCGCCGGAAGACAAGGAGACGCACGAGTGGCTTTATTTATCGGCGCGCAATTTGGACCAGATGCTGTCGGCGACGATCGTTCAGCTCGCGCGGCTCGAAGGAATGATCGACGAGCGCAATGAATTCGCGGATCATCCGCACCGCGAGCCGAACAGATAGTAATTGTTATTGATGGATAAATATTATATATTAGGCCTGCCGCCATTCCCGTCTGGAGAGGACCGCATGTCAAAAATTAAGATATCGCTGTTCGTGCTTGGGGCGTTCGCCCTCGCTCAGTTCGCACCCGCCGCGGAAAACAACGCGCCGGTGAAGGATCCCGCGATTCAGCAGACGGTGACGAACCAGTTCTGGTGGCCGGAGCGGCTTGATTTGGCGCCCCTTCGTCAGCATGCGGCCGAGTCCGATCCGATGGGCCGGGACTATCAGTACGCCAAAGAATTTAAAAAGCTCGATCTCCAGGCCGTCAAGGCGGACATCAAGAAGGTGCTGACGACCTCGCAGGACTGGTGGCCGGCGGACTACGGCAATTACGGGCCGTTTTTCATCCGGATGGCCTGGCACAGCGCCGGCACCTACCGCATGATGGACGGTCGCGGCGGCGCCGGCGGCGGTCAGCAGCGCTTCGAGCCGCTCAACAGCTGGCCCGACAACGCGAACCTGGATAAGGCGCGGCGCTTGATTTGGCCGATCAAGCAGAAATACGGCAGCAAGATCTCATGGGCCGACTTGATGGTCCTGACGGGGAATGTCGCTTTGGAATCGATGGGTTTCAAGACCTACGGCTTCGGCGGCGGGCGCAAAGATGTCTGGGAGCCCGACCTGGTCTTCTGGGGACCGGAGAAGAAGTTTCTCGCGGACGAGCGCTATCACGGCGATCACCAGCTCAAGAAGCCCCTCTCAGCCGTTCAGATGGGCCTGATCTATGTAAACCCGGTGGGGCCTAACGGCAACCCGGATCCGATCGCGGCGGCCAAGGATATCCGGGAGACCTTCGGTCGCATGGCGATGAACGATGAAGAGACCGTGGCGCTCGTCGCGGGCGGCCACACCTTCGGC
>JAYTIP010000046.1:0-4599 GCA_043731745.1 Elusimicrobiota bacterium
GAGGACGGTGATCGCGTTCAAGATGCTGACGCCGGACTCGATGAGGGTGGAGAGCGTGGTGAGCATGCGCTCGATCATCATGTTCTTCAGAAAGTCGCCGAACATGGGCATGCCGAAGAGCATGTTCCACTTCGTCTCCTGGCCCGATTCGGTGGAGACATAAGCGTTCCAAACGAACCAGATCGCGATCAAGGTGATGATCAGGCCCGCGAGGTGGTGGACGAGGATGTTGGAGACGACGATGATGGCCGCGGTCAGCGGCGGCAGCTTCACGTTGAAGCTCGCGAAAATCTCCGCGAACACGGGGACGATTTTGATGATGAAAAAAAGCAGGACGCCGCCGGACACCGTCATCAGCACGCCGGGGTACGCCATCGCGGTGATGATCTTGCCCTGAATTTCGGCCTGGGAGTGGATGTAGGCGCCGATCTGCTTGAGGACCTTGGGCAGCTGGCCGCCCATTTCACCGGCCTGCACGAGCGACACCCAGAGGGTGTCGAAAGCCTTCGGGTGTCGTTCGAGCGCGCGGTACAGCGCCGTACCGCTCGAGACGTCCTTGGTCACCTGGGCCAAGGCGTACTGCAAGGGCTTGGAGCTCGAGTTTTCGCCGAGAAGAGAGAGCGCGCGAACGAGGGGCACGCCGCCGTTGAGGAGGGTCGAGAGCTGTTCGGCGAAGAAAACGAGGTCGCGCAGGGCGGGGGTCCCGCCGCTGCCCGCCGCCGCTTTGCCCCCGGCGCCCGAGCCGGCCTTGTCGGCGATGATCGAAAGGATGAAGTACCCCTTCGCTTGAAGGGAGTTGATGGCCTCGTTCTCGTTGCTGGCCTCGAGAGCCCCTGAGGAGGTCTCCCCTTTGCTGTCCTGAACGGTGTAGGCGTATCGAGCCATTATTCTCTCAGTTTAACAGGCGCGACATCCCGTGTCAATCCGACACGGTCACGGACATCACCTCGTCGATCGTGGTCAAACCGTTGAGCACCTTGCGAAACCCCGAGGCGCGCATGGTCCACATCCCGGCCATCTCGCCCGCTTTTTTAAGCTTGCCGACGTCGGCGCCGTAGCGGTAGATGATTTCCTTCATCTCGGCGTTGAGCTTGTAAACCTCGTAGATCGCCTTTCGGCCGGAGTAGCCCGTGCGCGAGCACTTGTCGCAGCCGCGGGCTTCGTAGAACACGACCGAGGCCGGATCCGGAGGCGTCTCGAGCAGGGCCTCGCGCACCACCTGCTCGGCGAGGTCGGCCGGCACCTTGGCGGGCTTCTTGCACAACGGGCAGAGCAGACGCACGAGGCGCTGGGCGGCGGCGAGCTGGAGCGAGTTCGCGAGCATGAAAGGCTCGATGCCCATGTCGATGAGGCGCGCGACGCAGGACAGCGCGTCGTTGGTGTGGAGGGTCGAGATCACCAAGTGGCCGGTGAGGGCGGCGCGCAGGCAGGTCTGGGCGGTTTCCTGGTCGCGGACCTCACCGACGAGGATGACATCCGGGTCCTGGCGCAGGAAGGAGCGAAGGGCCGAAGCGAAGGTGAGACCGATATTGGCGCGGACCTGGACTTGGTTGATCCCCTCGATCTTGAGCTCGACGGGGTCTTCGATCGTCATGATGTTGATGTCGGGGCTCTTGATCGTGTTGAGG
Source organism: Elusimicrobiota bacterium (assembly GCA_043731745.1). Taxonomy (GTDB): domain Bacteria; phylum Elusimicrobiota; class Elusimicrobia; order UBA1565; family UBA9628; genus GWA2-66-18. The sequence goes on from JAYTIP010000046.1 coordinate 1,629, forward strand.
ATGGCGCCGAGCGTGGTCGTCTTACCGGAACCCGTGGGGCCGGTCATGAAGAACAAACCGTGCGGCTTGTTGGCCGCGTCGATGATGTCGTCGCGCTGGCGCGGGTCGAGACCGACCTTGTTGATATCCAAGTCGACGGCGCCCTTGTCCAAAATACGCATGACGACCTTCTCGCCGAATACGCACGGGCAGATCGACACGCGCAAGTCGATGACGCGGTTTTGGACCTTGATCGAGAATTGGCCGTCTTGAGGCAGACGCCGCTCGGCGATGTCGAGCTTCGAGAGAATCTTGATGCGCGAGATCATGCCGGCGAAGAGATGCTTCGGCGGGGGGCTGCGCTCGTAGAGAATGCCGTCGATGCGAAAGCGCAGGGCGACGCGCTCATCGTACTTCTCGATGTGGATGTCCGAGGTTCGCTCCTGAATCGACTGCTTCAGGATCGCGTTGATGAGGGTGACGACCTGGGCGCCGGCCGCGTCGACGTTGAGCTGGTCGAGGTTGAGGCGCTCGTCGCCGGCCTGCGGCGCTTCCTCGACGTCGTCGTCCCCCTTCTTCGCGTTGAGGGTCGAGTCGATGGCGCTGCTGCCGAGGTAGAACTCGTCGATCGCCTTCAGGATCTGGGTCTTGGTCGCGATGAAGGCCTGAATCTCGTGGCCGCTGAGCAGCTTGAGGTTGTCGATGAGCAGGACGTTGTCGGGGTCGGACAGCGCGACCGCGAGGACGTTCTCGTCGAGAAAGAGGGGCAGAACGAGGTTCTCGCGCGCGTAGTTCTCGGGGATGACCTTCTCGAGGTTCTGTCCCTTCTCCGACTTGAGAATCTTGTTCTCGCGCGAGGCGTAAGGGATACCGAACTGCTTGGAAAGGGCGACGGCGATGTCGTCTTCCTTCGTGAAGCCGAGTTTCACCGCGGCTTCGGCGAAATGGCAACGGGTCTGGGTGGCCGCTTTTTGCGCCTTGTCGCGCTGTTCCTCGGTCAGTACTCCGCTGCTCACGAGGATCTCGGCTAGATTGGACATAGGTTAAGTTCTTTTTTACTCTCCGTTAATCGAAGTATACCCCCCCTGGCCAGGAAGTCAAGCCCCTCCTATATAGAATCCACAAAACGCACATATTGGGCTCATACGGTCCGCCCGGACCCTTCGGGCCGTGCGCAAAAGTGCGAAGGAATGGGCCTTACCTTTTAGTCCGAGACGATCGTCGGGGTGATGAAGATGACGAGGTCGGAGTTGATCCGGCGCGTCGAGGAGCTCGTGAACAGCCAGCCGACGATCGGAATGTAGCCCAAGAACGGGACCTTGCGCACGACCTTCGTCTCCGTCGAACGAAGCAGGCCGCCGAGCACGAGGGTCTGCCCGTTCTTGATGCGCACCAAGGTGGTCGCCGAGCGCTTGATCGGGTTGAAGACCCGGTTGCCCGAGGTCGAAAGGCTGGCCTCCTGCACGTCGGTGAAGGACGGCTGGATCAGCATGGTGATGTAGCCCTCCTTGTTCACCTGCGGCGTGACCTTCAAGACGAGGCCGGTTTCTTCGCGGTGGACGCCGGAGACCTGCAGGCTCGTGCCGCCGCCCGCGCCCGCCTGGGACACCTCGAAGTTGGTCGCCTCCTTCGCGCTGATCTCGATGATGGCGCTCTTGTTGTTGAGGGTCAGGATCTTGGGCTTGCCCAAAAAGCGGGCCTCCGAGCGCGAGATCAGAGCGCGCAACGCGATCTTGAGCGAGGTCAGGTCCAGCACGCTGGTCTTCAAGAAGCCCGTGCTCGTCACGAACGTCCCGGCGACGGCCGGGGCCGCCGCGCTCGTGCCGCCGCTGCCGATGGTGCTGATGACGCCGCCGGCGGGGCTCAACGGATCGAAAAAGCGCGTGGCGTTCAGATTTCCCGGCAGGTTGAGAGGGAAGGTCGTGTCGCGCTGGCCGCCGGTGAAGGTGGCGAGTTCGCCGTTGGGGCCGCCCCACTCAAAGCCGAGTTCGCGAGAACGCTGGGAGTCGATTTCCACGATCTGAGCTTCAATCAACACCTGCGGCGCCTTTTTGTCGAGTTCGGCGATGATCTGCTCGACCTGCGGGAAGACTTCGGGGATGTCGGTGACGATCAGCGCGTTCGTGCGCGGCTCGACGACGACGTGCCCGGATTTGGAGAGCACGCTCTGCAAGACCGTGATGATCGCGACTTCGCTCGTGGGTCCGGCGCTGGCGCCGCCGCCGGCCGCCGGATTAGGCGCCGCGCCGCCGACAGGAGGGGCGCTGCCGCCGGCGCCTCCGCCTCCGCCCGACGGGCTGGCGCCGCCTGAGGATGAGGAGCCGGCGTCGCTGAGCGGAATAAGGGGAATGAAGCTCAGGGTATAGATGCGGGTGATGAGGTTTTCGACTTGCTTGGAGCGCGGCGTCACCACATAGGTGTTGCTCTTGCCGATCTGCTGGTAGGTGAGGCCTTTGATCTCGAGCAGGACCTGGAGGGCCTCACGCACCGTCACGTTCTGCAGGAAGGCCGTCACACGCTTGGACTCAAGGCCTTCGGTGATGATGAAGTTCACCTTGGCCTGGGCCGAGATCGTGTCGAGGAAGGTGGCGAGAGGCGCGCCCTTGACGCGCACGGTCACGCGCATGTCGAGCGGCGCCAAAGAGGTCGGTCCGCCGCTGCGCGCGGGGGCCGAAGCGCCGATCTGCACGCCTTGCACGGAGCGCTGCGTGGGCGCCTCGTCGGGCTCGGCCGCGCCGCTTGAGGCGCCGCCGGACGGGGCCTGGGGTTCGGACTCTCCGCCGATGGGGCCGCCGCCGCCGGGAGCTCCCCCCTGCTGGAACTGAGGGTTCGCCTCGGGTTCGGCGCGGCGCCGCTGGGCGAAAGCCTCTCCGGGACCGGAGGCCGCTAGGGCGAGCGAGAGCAGCGCCGACGCGGCGCCTCTCGAGATTTTCTTCCAGCGGCTTTCGTGAGTGCGAATCATGATGCCTCCTGCGGCACTACTCATCCCGGT
>JAYTIP010000047.1:0-17943 GCA_043731745.1 Elusimicrobiota bacterium
TACGCCAGCCCCTCGCCGCCCATCATGTCGATGTACATCATCGAGATGGGCAGAATGCTCGCGCTGCCCCACGGAGCCGCGCTCACCGCGCCAATCCCACTTTCGCCGCCGGTCTCAATGAGCGGGTGCGTGGGCAGGAACTTTGTGAGGTGCGCAGCCACGCCAATGGGACCCATGCCGGGCCCGCCACCGCCATGGGGGATGCAGAACGTCTTGTGCAGGTTGAGATGACACACGTCCGCTCCGACGTCACCCGGCCGGCACAGCCCCACCTGGGCGTTCATGTTGGCGCCGTCCATGTAGACCTGGCCACCGTGGGTGTGGATGACCTTGCAGATGTCCACAATGTCTTCCTCAAACACGCCATGGGTGGATGGATAGGTGACCATGAGGCAGGCGAGGTCTTTGGAGTGCGCGTCGGCCTTTTCCTTCAGATCTCTCAGGTCAATGTCGCCGTCTTCGAGGCAGGCGACGGTGACGATGCTCATCCCCACCATCGCCGCCGAGGCGGGATTGGTCCCGTGCGCGGAGACGGGGATCAGGCAGACTTTGCGGTGCGATTGGCCGCGCGCGTCCAGAGCCGCGCGGATGGCGAGCAGGCCCGCGTACTCGCCCTGCGAGCCCGCGTTGGGCTGGAGGCTGACGGCGGCAAATCCCGTGATCTCGGCGAGCCAGCACTCGAGCTGGCCGGTCATCTCGGCGTAGCCGGCGGTCTGCTCGGCGGGCGCGAAGGGATGCAGGCGCCCGAGCTCGGGCCAGGTGACGGGCAGCATCTCGGCGGCCGCGTTGAGCTTCATCGTGCACGAGCCGAGCGGAATCATCGAGTGGACGAGCGAGAGGTCCTTGCCCTCGAGCTTGCGCAGGTAGCGCAGCATTTCCGATTCGGAGCGATGCGCCCCGAAGGTCGGGTGCGTCAGGAATTTGGAAGTACGGCGAAGCGCCTCGGGAATGCCCAGATCGACGCCCTCGAGGACGACGGGCTTCTTCGCGCCGAACACCTCGAGCAGGTCCTCGAGGTCGTTCTGCGTGACCGTCTCGTCGAGCGCGATCACGACCCCGCCCTTCTCGTAACGCAGGTTGATCTTCTTCGCCTCCGCGGCGAGGCGCACCTTGCGCATCTCGGCCTCGCTGAGCTTCACGAAAATCGTGTCGAACGCCGTCTCGGAGCCCGCGTCGAGGCCCAGCTTCTTGAGGCCGGCGCGAAGCGCGAGCGTGAGCGCGCGCACGCGCGAGGCGATGCGCGTCAGGCCTTCGGGGCCGTGATAGACGGCGTACATCCCGGCGATGACGGCGAGCAGGACCTGCGCGGTGCAGACATTGCTCGTCGCCTTCTCGCGGCGGATGTGCTGCTCGCGGGTTTGCAGGGCCAGACGCATCGCGGGCTTGCCGTGTGCGTCCTTCGACACGCCGACGATGCGCCCCGGGATGCGCCGCTGAAAAGTTTCTTTGACCGCGAGGTAGGCCGCGTGCGGACCTCCGAAGCCCAACGGCACGCCGAAGCGCTGGCTGGTGCCGACGGCGATGTCGGCGCCGAACTCGCCCGGAGCCTTGAACAAGGTCAGCGCCAGAAGGTCGGCCGCGACGACGAGTTGACCGCCGGCTGCGTGGACGGCGTCGGCGAAGGCCGACCAGTCGCGCACGGCTCCCTTCGTGTCGGGGTACTGCACCAAGGCGCCGAACAGCTTCTTGCCGGAGATTTGGGAGGGCTCGCCCACAAGCACCTCGACGCCGAGCGGCTTGGCTCGGGTTTTGACGACCTCGATCGTCTGGGGGTGGCACTCGGAGGAGATGAAGAACACGCGCCCGGCGGCGTCCTCGGCGGCGTGGACGCAGATGGCCATGGCCTCGGCGGCGGCGGTGCCCTCGTCGAGCAAGGACGCGTTGGCGACGGGCAGGCCGGTCAGGTCGATGATCATCGTCTGGAAATTGAGCAGCGCCTCGAGGCGGCCCTGAGCGATCTCGGGCTGGTACGGCGTGTAGGCCGTGTACCAGCCGGCGTTTTCGAGCACTTCACGGAGAATGACCGGCGGGGTCACGGTGTCCGAGTAGCCGAGGCCGAGGTAAGAGCGCCACACGGCGTTGCGCGAGGCGATTTTGCGTAATTCGCCGAGAGCCTCCGCTTCTGATAACGCGGCGGGCAAGTTCAGCGCCTTCTTGAGACGGATCGCGGGCGGCACGACGGCGTCGATGAGCGCGTCGAGCGACTTCTGTCCCAGGACGGAGAGCATCGCCTTCTGGTCGTCGGGGCCGGAGCCGATGTGGCGGCGGCGGAAGTCGTCGGCGGGCGGAAGAGAGGTTTGCGTCGAGCGCTCCTTAGTGGCTTCCATGCGCGGCCTCGGAATTCAGGAACGCGTCGTACGCCGCGGCGTCCATCAACTTCGACGCCTCGGCGGGCGCGGAGGCCTTGAGCTTGAATAGCCAGCCCTTGCCGAACGCCGACGCGTTGACGATCGCCGGATCCTTGACCGCGTCGGCGTTGACGGCGGTGATCACGCCGGAGACCGGCGCGTAGATGTCGAAGGCGGCCTTCACCGACTCGACGACGCAGCAGGGCTCGCCCTGCTTGACCGTGCGCCCGACCTTCGGGGGTTCGATGAAGACCACGTCGGTGATCTCCTTCTGAGCGTGATCGGAGATGCCGACCGTGCCGGCGTCGCCGTCGAGGCTGAGCCACTCGTGGGACTTCATGTACTTCAGAGACTTGGGGTCGAGCATGGTTAGGCTCCCTTCTTGAGATTAGGCGAAACGAAAAACGGGGTTTTGACGATCTCGGCCGGGATTTCCCGTCCGTGAAGCACCACGGAACACTTCGTTCCGGGCGCGAGGTTCGGCTGGTCCAGGTAGCCGGTGCCGATGCCGGCCTGCAGGCTGGGCGAGTAGGTCGCGGAGCAAAGTTTCCCCGCTTCCTTGCCGTCGATCACGACGGACGCGCCCGCACGAGGCACTCCGCGTTCCAGCAGTTTTATACCGGTCAGCTTGCGCTTGATGCCCTCGGCCTTTTGCTTGGCCAGAACGCTCTTGCCGATGAAGTCCCCCTTATCGAGCTTCACCACCCAGCCGTAGTTGGCTTCGTAGGTGCTGATGTCGTCGTCGAGGTCCTGTCCGTAAAGCAGGTAACCGGCTTCGAGCCGCAACACATCGCGCGCGCCCAAGCCGCACGGCGCCGCGCCGAGCGAGCGGCCCTGTGCGAGCAAGTCCTCCCAAACGCGCACGACGATTTCATTGGGCACGATGAATTCGCAACCGTCTTCTCCGGTGTAACCGGTTCGCGTGATGAAGGACGGCTGGCCGTAAAGCTCGAGCTCGAGCGCGCCGAAGCGCGGCAGGGCCGCCATCGAGGGCGCGATCAAAGACGCGATCTCCGCCGCCTTCGGACCTTGCACCGCGATCATGCCGTAGGCGTCGGACTTGTTTGAAAGGACGACGCTCATCTCTTTCGAGTGCTTCTGGAACCAGGCGAAATCCTTGTCCGCGGTCGCGGCGTTGACGACGATCAGATAGCGATCCTTCGCAAGGCAGGAGACGATGATGTCGTCGACGACGCCGCCCTTCTCGTTGGGCAGGTGAGAGTAAATGGCCTTGCCGGGGCCGATGCGGGAGATGTCGTTGGCGTTGACCTTCTGAAGGAAGGCGAGCGCGTCCGGGCCGGTCACGAAGACCTGGCCCATGTGGGAGACGTCGAAGAGGCCGCAGCGATTGCGCGTCGCCTCGTGCTCCTTCATGACCGATTCATACTGAACCGGGAGCTCCCAGCCGTGAAAGTCCACGATCTTTCCGCCCAGAAGCTTGTGGGATTCGTATAGGGCGGTCCGACGGACGGCCGTCGAGGAGGACATAGCCTAAAATAGCATTTTATTTTTTACCTGCCAAAGTGGCAGGTTGAGGGAACTTTTTCGAGGTGGGCGCGGGCTAGGACTTGGAGAGGACTTCGAGCAGCACGCGCGCCAGCCGGCGGCGCTCCACCATGTCGGACCAGCTCAGCTCGGCGAGGCATTGGCCGTCGTCGTCGCGTCCCGAGTGATGCACGCGCGCGGCGATCTCCAGACGCTCGCCGCCGAGATGGAAGCGCACGATCACGCTCTCCCCCCGCGCGAGGCTCGCGCCGGTGGACAGCTCCGCGCCGCCCGCGGTGATTTTAACGAGGCGTCCCCACGCGTCCTGACGGGCCGCTCCTCCCGGGAAGCGCAGCAACGCGGGCACGAGAAAGGGCGCGCGGATCACCGCGCTTCCTCTTGATGGCGCACGAGGCGCGCCGGGCTCTTACCGTCGATGGCCTCGCCCACGGTCCAGAAATGGACGCCGTCCCAGGCGAGGCCGACGGGCAAGTACTGGCCGGACGCGTACTCGGGCAGCGGCACGCTGTCGACGGGCTCCTCCGGGCGATCGAGGCTGTGGCGCAGGAGGCGTCGGTCGCCCGCGTCGAGCGTCCACAAGGTCTTGCCGTCGTAGACGATGCCCGCGGCCTTCGTCCCGCGCCACTTGTAGGTCGCGAGCACGCTGAGCTCGCGGTCGACGAGGTGCTTTCGCAAAACCTTGGCGCGCGCGTCGAGCGTCCAGAGGTAGAGACCGTCGAATGCCAGCCCCGCCGAGTTCGGGGCGGCGCGCGGGTAGCGCGTCAGCGGCGTCATCTTGTCGTCGCGCATGCGGCGAATCACCGTGCCGTCGGCAGAGACCGTCCACATCGCCTCGCCGGTGAAGGCGGCGGAGATCGGGGTCTCGGCGGTCAAGTGGCGCACGATTTGGACCGTCGTGTCGGCCATGGAGAGCGCGTAGAAGGACTGAGTGAACCACTCGACGAGCCACAACTGGTGTCCGTCGTACGCGAGGCCCGCCGGATGGCGCACCGGCAGTTCCCAGCGGTCGACGCGCGCGGCGGCGGCGATGCGGTTCTGCTCGGCGCGTTTGAGCGAGGCGGCGCCGAGTGCTACGGCCAGGAACATGGACACGCCCAGAACGAACCACAGCGGCTTGCGTGAGATTGGAGCGGCGGCCGTGACCGAGACGGCGGTGCCCTCGAAGCGCAGGCCCTTGGACACGCACGCCTTGAGATCCTCGGGCGTCCACGGAGGGGCGACGACCTCGGCCGCGCCCACGCGCATGAGCGCCACGGCGCGCGAGGCGTCGCGCGTCTTGAGCGCGACGACGACTGGCACGAGCGGGAACGCGCGTAGCAGCTCGCGCGTGAGCGCCTCGGCGTCCGCGCCTCCGCCGTCGACGAGCAGGAAGGCGCGCGTCTTGCTCGCGCGCGCGAACTCAAGCGCTTCCTCGAGGCGGGAGGCGCCGTCGACGCGGTGGCCGAGCTCGCCCAGCATGCCGCCGAGCAGGTCGCGGTCGGCGATCTCACGCGCGAGCAGGCCGATGGCGCTCATTTCGGCTCCGGCGCGGGAATCACGAGCGTCGCGCCTTCAGACGGCAGGCCGCGCTCGACCTTCTCGCGGTTGGCGTCGTAGATGCGCTCCCACTTGTTGGCGTCGCCGTAGTACTGGGCCGCCATCGTGCGAAGGGTGTCGCCGGCCTTGACGGTGTGGCGCTTGGGCCACGCGGGCGGCAATATCTTGCGCGGAGGCTTGATCACGACGGGCTTGGGGCGGCCTTCGAGGCCGGCGGCCTTCTCGGCGGCGCGATAGTCGAGCTCATCGTTTTTCTTGAGCAAGGCGCGGTAGGCGTCCTGAGCCTCCATGACGCGCTTCTCCAGCACGCGCAATTGGCTTTCCGCGGTGACCTTGTTGGTTTCGGCGGTGTTGGCCTGCGAGGCCATAGTCTTGCTCTTGTCCTCGAGCGTGGCGACTTCCACGCGCAAGGTCTCGGCCTGAGTCGCCGCCGCGCCGACGAACTGACCGGTGAAGGACGGCGCGCCGAAGCGGTAGCTGAAGGTGGCCTGGTAGGCGCCGCCCGAGCGATTGAGGCCTTCGGTGGGCAGGGACATCGCCACGTCGAGGATCATCGGCGAGAAGTTGAGGCCGAGGCCGAAGGAGAAAGTGGGCACGCCGTCGAGCGTCAGACCGCGACCCGCGCGCACGCGAAGCAGCCCTTGATGGAACACGCCTTCGATGCCCGGGTATAATTCCGCCAGGCCGCCGCGTACGCGAAAGTCCGCGGCGAGCGTCCACTTGCGCTCCCAGGTGTAGGCCGAGGCCAAGGTAATGGCGGGGCGAGGGTAGGACAGCGCCGTGACGAAGTCGCTCAGCACGATGCCCGCCGACAGGCCCATGTTCGAGCGCGCGATCGCGCCCACATCGAAGCCGATGCCGAACTTGGTCTTGCTCCCGTCGCCCGCGACGGAGTTGACGGCCTTGACGTTGGCGCCGATCTTGAGCGGCCGCGACAGCGGCAGCTCACGGACCTTGTACTCCTGCGAGTAGTTGCCCATCAGCACGTCGATGTCGCCGCCGTTGCGCTGGCGTTCGAGGTAATAGGCGGCGCCGACGGTCGCGGTGTTGACCTGCTCGTAGGGGCGCAAGTACGCGCCGGAGGCGAAGGAGAGCGGGCCCTTAGGCGAGATCGCACGGCCGATCGTGCCGGCGCCCTGGACGAACGGAGTGTTGGCCGAGCCCGCCGGGTTGTAGAACATGCCGAACGCGTCGTCGGCGATCGCCGAGTAAGCGGTTCCCATGCCCATCGCGCGCGCGCCCGGACGGACGTCGTTGTAGGCGGACGCGCCCGCGTTCGGCGCGAGCAGCGCGAGTATAAGGAGAACGGTGAACGGCCGTATGGGCATGCCCCGGAATTATAACGATGGCTCGTTACGAAAATGAGTATCTTCTATTGATGAATTCGGCGTATAAAAGGGACTTGGCAGCGGTGCTTATTTTTTCGGCGATCCCGACGCTTCTGTTCTTGGACAAGCCTTTTCACATGGACGAGGCCTGGTTCATGGCCCTGGCCCGCCACACGGCCGCCGCCCCCGGCGACCCGTTGGGATTCTCGATCAATCTGTACGGCACGACGCGGCCCGCGACTGAATTTCACGCTTACGGCCTGATCATCGCCTACCTGATGGCCCCGGGTGCCGCCTTGGCGGGCGCGCGCGAATGGCTGATGCGTCTGCTCTACCTGCCGGTTGAGCTCGGCGCCGCGGGTTTTCTGTACGCCGTGGCCGCGCGGTTTCTTAAGCGGCCGCTCGTGCCCGTGTTAATCGTTTTGGCGTCGCCGCTGTACTGGCTCAATGTTCACCTGCTCACGGCCGAGCGCTGGATGGCCCTGTTCGGCTTCGCGGGACTGTACGCGGCCATCCGCTCCGACGGCCGCGACCGGCGCTGGCTGACGGCGTCGGCGGCGGCCTTCGCGGCGGCGACGGCCTCGAAATACAGCGCGCTCATGCTCGCCGTTCCGGCCGGAGCCTGGCTTCTCTCGCGCGGCGCGTCGCCGGCGCTCGTCGCGGCGTGGGCCGCGGGCGCGGCGTCGCCCGCCTTGATCTCGACGGCGGCCACCCTGTTCGGCGGCTACGGCGGCGGGAAGGTGGCCCTGCAGGTCTCGCTCGACGGGCGCGAAGCGACTTGGCGCGGCTGGGTCCACCGCCTAAGGGCGGTGGACGCCTTAATAGGCGGCGGCACCTTATTCCTCGCGTATTGGCCGCTACGCGGCAAGCTCACGACCCGCGTCGCCGTCTCGATCGCGCTGGCGGCGGCGCTGTTTTTGCCTTGGTTCGATCAGGCGGCGGTGCGCCCCGTCGACCGCGCCCTGGGACTTCTGCTGTGCGCGGGACCGGCGGCGGCTTTCGCGGGCGCTCCGGATTGGCGGCGGTTGCCCGGCGGAGTTTTGTGGCTGTCGTGGCTCGCCGCGGTGATCGCGCTTCAAGGCGTTTACTGGTCGGTGGTCTCGCGCTCCGTGCTCTTCGCGGTGCCGCCGCTGGTGTTCGCGCTCGCGGCGGCGGCGGAACGCGAGGGACGGACGATCCACTGGGGCGCGGCGGTCGCGGTACTGGGCTTCGGGCTGGCACTGGGAAGCGTCGACGCCCGCTACGCCGCGGCGCAGAAGGACGCCGCCGCGGTGACGCGCGAGCGCTTTCCCGGACGGACCGTGTGGTACACGGGTCATTGGGGCTTTCAGCACTACATGTCGGAGGCCGGCGCGCGGCCGCTCGAGGACGCGACGGGCTGGAACCAGGCGCGCGTCGGAGATATCGTCGTCCTGCCGCTCAACAACACGAACCTCGTGCACATGCGCGGACGGAGGCTCGTCGACGCGACCGTCGCCGCCGTCTCTCATCCCCTGCCCGTGCGCCTGATGAGCGCGGGAGCGGCCGAGGCCGGCTTCTACTCGAGCGCCTTCGGCTTCCTCCCCTTCTCGATCACGCGGGCCCCCGTCGAGGAGTTCCGCTTCGTGGAACTGCGCTCGCCGCCTTGACACGACGGCTCCTCGGGGCCATAATCACCTCATGAGCGACGGTCCCCGCCCCCACACCAGCCGCGCCGGCCTGATCGTCACGATCGTCGCCGTATTGGGCTCGGCCGTGAGCGTCCTGATCTGGCACCTCGTCTCGAACAAGAACGCGGGTCTCGATACCTCGGGATTCGACATGAGCACGGCCCCGGACAGCCGGCCGGTCGTGCGGCCGGCGTTGATATCCGCCGCCCCCGCGCCCGTCGCGCCGACGAGCCTCGGCATGGTGAAGTCCGACGCCGGCCTGAGCACCGGAATGCGCCCGGCTCCGCCCGCGGCCGCGACGCCGGCCGCCGCGGAAAAGCCCGCCGCGCCCGCTGATCCGAAGGACGCCGCCGTCATGGGCTTTAAAGAGGCCGCCGCCCAAAATGAGAAGGCCGTCGACGCCTATGTCCGCCGCATGCAGGCCAAGTACCCGTCGATCGGTCAATACGGCAAGGACTGGGTCAAGCACAAGGACCTCGTCGCCCTGCGCGATCAGTACTGGAAGGACAAGGACCCGCTGAAGTTCGCCTACGGCCTGGCCAAATCCGACGGCTTCGGCCAGCTCGTCAAGAAGTACGCGACCGACCCGGGCATACGCGCCGTTCTGCTCGGCGGGCTAAAAGAGGCGCCGCCGGCCTTGATGGGCGCCGTCGGCGGGCTCGTCACCAACGACAATGTCGCCAAGGATTTGATGAACACCGTGATGAAGGCCACGGGCCTGCCGCCGAGTCTGGTGCCTTTCCTCAGCGGGAGCGACACGAAGGCCCCCGACGCCAACGCCGTCCTCGGCGACATCATGAAGTCGCCGGACGTGCAGAAATCCCTTCAAAACCAGCCCGCCCCTGTGTCCATTAATCAGCAGGCGATCGACAAGGCCAAGGAACAGGCGCCCAACAACGGCTTCACCCCGCTCGGCGGACGCTGAGCTCTCGCCCCCGGACAAAAGAACGGCCGCCCCGCTCGCGGGGCGGCCGTATCTGTTGACGAGCCCGATCTACTTATCGCCGACGCACTGGGTTCCCACGAGATGAGTTCCCCTGCCGCAGGTGTACGACTGTTGCTGAGACACCGGGCTGGAATTGTCCTTCTTCACCGGCGGATTGCAGCTACTGCAAGCGGCGGCCGCGAGGGTCCCGAAGGCCAAGGCCACGGCGGTCAGTTTCATCACGATCTTCATATCTCCTCCGAGAATTTCTTTGCCGTCTCAGGTCTTGCCGTCTCAGGTCTTGCCGACGCAGGTGCTACCCTGGGCGACGGTGCCGGGACCGCAAGTCACGGGCGGCGGGGTCTTTGACGCCTCCGGGGGAGGGTTGCAACTGGAGCAACCGGCCAAGGCCATTGCACCCACGGCCGAGACGACCAAGACGATCAGTGAAAGGCTTCTCATGTCGATTCTCCCAGAAAAACGCGGCCCAGCCGACAGAGACAGTGTAAGCCCCCCTGGAAAGCCTGTCAAGGCTTAGACCCCCTTTTAATCGATTTTTTACCGCTCTAAAAGCGTCTTTTTCAGCCGCGCGGACACCCAGCGCGGGAGCCAGAACAGATGGAGGATGGCCGTGTAGTGCCCCAGGGGCAGCCAAACCTGCTCCGCGTCGGGGAACGCCTCCTTGAGCTTGAGGGCGTTGGCCCGGGGGATGACGCTGTCCGAGAGGACATTGATGAGCAGGGGCTTCTTACCGGCGTTGGCGGCTCGATAGTCAAGGGGATCTAGGCCCGTCCAAGCCGCCCGCAACGCCGCCGGATCGAGGCCCATTTTACGGACGAAAGGGCCGCTCAACGAACCATTGATCGCGATGCCCGGAAAGTCGGCGCCGCCCATCAGGAACACGCCGGCCGCCGGCCGGGAATCGACCGACCAGGTCACCGATCCCACGATCGCGCCGAGGCTGATGCCGAAGAGCGCGACGCGCTTGCCGTCCACCTCGGGCCGCGCCGCGAGCACGCCGAAGGCGCGGCGCGCGTCCGACACCGATTGCTTGAAGTTGCGCGCGAGCTGCCCCGTCGTGCGAGCCAGGAACACCTGGCCGCTGGGCATCGACGGGTGCGGGCGGCGGCGGAACTGGGTCGGCATCTCGATCCACATCACGACGAGCCCGTCTTTGACGAAGCGCTCGACGAACTGCGTTTCGATCCACACGTTGGGGGCGGCCATGACGGGCAGGACCAGCACCGCGGGAACGCGCCGTCCCTTCGCCGAGTCGGGCACGCTCAGGTGCGCCCACACCGTGTCGTTGGCCGGCCAGGGGCTCTTGAGCGCCGACGGGAAACGGAGCAGGTAGTCGGTGCGTCCCGGCGCGGAGCTCGTCTCCACCACCTCGACCTTCACGCCCTCCTTCGGCGCCTCGAGCGTCAACGCACCCGCCGGAAGAGCCAGCGCCAGCAGCGCGGCGGCGACCAGCATCAGAAACCCATGACCAAAGAGAACGCGCCTTGGTAGATGTCGTTGAGGCCCTGGGAGGTGGCGCTGCGGACCGTGGACTTTCCCATGACCCAGTAGGAGTATTCGGCCTTCGCGGCGAAGTGCTGGGCCAGCTGCCAATGAACGGCCGCGGTGTATTTCTTGATCTCGCGCGTCACGAACGGCGCGTCGGGGCGATAGGCGACGAGCGAATCGTAAACGCGCGCGCCGTCGTTGTAATTCAGGAGAAAGTCCATCAGCGGGCCGCGGCGGAAGATCTCGTTGTACACGAAAATGCCCGTCAGCCGTTGGCCGTAGGGCGGATGGCGCATGAGCGGGAAGACGCCCTGCACGAAATATCCGTAGATGTGCTCGCGTTGCCGCGTCTGCGTCACGGGCGAGAACAAGGTTCCGGTCATCGTCGAGATCGGCGCCAGGAAGTGGTTGGCGCTGTACATCGCCTCACCCGACAGGCTGACTCCGTGATACTCGAACGACCAGTCCGCGCTCCACATCTCGTAATGAAGATAGCCCTCGAGGTCGTAATTGCCGCCCATGCCCGACAGACCGAGGTGCGTGCCCGTCAGGTCTCCGGCCTTCTCGGGCACGGGCCAGGGCAGGCGCAGGTCGCCGAGAGCGAAGACGATTCGGCCGCCGAGCGTCTTGGCGTTGTTGTTGTCGGCCAAGTTGTTGTTCTGGTGGCCGAAGTCGGGAGCGACGCCGTTGGTCCCGGGGCCCGGAATGCCGAGGCTCTGAGGATTAGGGAAGGTGCGCAGGCGGTTCGTGGCCTCGCTGATGCCGTTGACGACGAAGAAGGTCACCTCGCTCGGCACGAGCGGGTGCACGCGCACCGGGTACCAGCTCCAGCGCACGCCGATGTCGCTGTAGCCGTAGCTGATCGGCGGGCGCGGCGAATTGGGCCGCACGACGAGGTCGAGGCTGTCGGGCGAGGCGTAGAGCAAAGGCCGCGTCACCGCGAGGTATTGGTCCGGCGGATACAGTTCGTTGTAGCGGCCGAACGGCACCATGAACTTGCCGCCCTGGAACTTGATGCGCCGGATGCCGTCGTACTCCACGAACGCCTGGCTCAAACGCGGCGCACCGCGATCGGCGGTGGGAAGATTCCACTCGAGCTCGACGGGCACGTCCGTCGTGACCGGGCCGACGGCGCCGAAGTACATGTCCGCGAGATAGACCTGGTTCTGGATCTGGGTCTCGAACCCCGGCTCGCGCGGGCCCACGTTTCGCCAATTAAGAGAAGCGGCGCCGAACAAGTGGATTTGGGAGAGCTTCTCGAGCACCTTGTTCAACGCCGGATTGTACGGCGGCGGAGTCAGCGCCGTCTCGACCGCGCGCGCGGGCGTCCCGGCCGCGAAAGCGAGGCCGAGCAGAATTTGACAACAAATGGACGAAGATGTACGATGGACCACGCCGAATTAGTATAACGCGTTTTGAAGGATCGCGCCACGCGGGCGCAAAGGGAGAAACACATGACTCACGTGATCGTGGAAGGCTGTCTTGGCGAAGTGTACGCCGCCTGCGTCGACGTCTGCCCCGTCGAGTGCATTCACCCCGGCCCGTACAAGGGCGAGGCGTTCATGATCATCAACCCCGAGGTCTGCATCGACTGCGGCGTGTGCCTGCCCGAGTGCCCCATCGGCGCCATCAAAGGCTCGGCCGACGAAGATCCGACCTGGGCGAAGATCAACGCCGACCTCACCCCGACTTTCAAGGACAATCCGAAGGTGACGCCTCGCGCCCCCAACGATCCTCCGCACAAGCCGACCAACAAGCTCGTCAAGTAAGGTCGGCGTGAATGAAAAAGCCGGGCGGCCGATACGGTCGCTCGGCTTTTCTTTTCTCCTGGCCGCCGCGCCCGCGCACGCCATGAACTTCAACGTCCTGCACCGAACCGCCCTTGACGCCGCCGGCGCCCGCGCCGCCGGGCTCGAGCGTCTGACCTTGGCCGACGGCCTCTTCAAGACCAGGGCCTCGACCGGCTCGCTCGAATCGCGCGATCTCGAAGCGCCGGGACCCTTCGACGACCTCGTCGGCTCCGTGTCCGCGGAAGTCCCCCCCGGCGGCGAGCTCGAGTTCGCGGTGAAGGTCCGCGTCGACGGTGAGTGGTCGGAGTGGTACCTGCTCGGGACTCTGAACTCCGACGGCTGGTCGGCGCCCATCAGCACCGGCGACGCGCATGGCGTCGTCGACGTCGACACGCTCAAGCTCAAGAAGCCCGCGACCGCGTTCCGCTACCGCGTGCGCCTGAAGTCCGGCAAGCAGGAGACGCGCCTGCGCTCGGTCGCGATCGCCGTGTCCGACGCGGCGGCGCCAGAGGCGCCTTCGCCATTCAAAGCGGGCCCGTGGGTGCGCGACCTAGGACTCGCCCCGCGCTCCCAAGGAGACGCGCAGGACAAATACAAGCACGACATCTGCTCGCCGACTTCGCTCGCGATGGTGCTCGAGTACTGGGGCATCAAGAAGGAGCTCGAGGCGGTCGCGCTCGCCGCACAGGACCGCGGCTCTCAGCTTTTCGGCAACTGGCCGGCCAACGCCGCCTACGCGGGCTCGCTCGGACTTGAGGCGAGCGTGGCGCGTCTTAACGAACTCTCCGACTTGGAGAGTTCGATCGCCGCGGGCCGGCCCGTCATCGTCAGCATCACCTTCGACGAGGGCCAGCTCCCCAACGCGCCGATCAAGAAGACGCGCGGCCATGTGATCGTCGTCGGCGGCTTCACCGCCGAGGGCGATGTCATCGCTTACGATCCCGCGGGCAAAGGCGTGGCGCAGGTGCGGCGCGTCTACGGCCGCGCCGCATTTCATAAGGTGTGGCGCGTGCGCAAGCGCGGCCTCGCCTACCTGATCGGCAAGACCTTCCCGCGCCGCTTCACCGTTGGCGTGCCCGTCGCCGACCTGTGGAGCAAGCCCAAGACGGCGCGCCGCGCCGCGGTCAAGCTCGACGACGACACCCACCTGTCCCAGCTCCTCTACGGCGAGACCGTCACCGTGCTCGAGGCCAAAGGCGACTGGGTGCGCGTGCTCGCCGACGAGCAGGACAGCTTCGTGCCCGGCGGCGTCTGGCAGGGCTACCCGGGCTGGCTGCGCGCCGACGCGCTTATCTCCACCCCCCCGCACCGTGCCGACACGGTCGTGCGCGTTCGCCAGGCGTTGCTGCAGCGCGGCGAGGACCTTCTGACCTTATCCGTGGGCACGCGCCTCGAAAAGGTTTCCGAAGCGGGCGGGCGCGCGTTCGTGCGCCTGCTCGACGACACGACCGCGGAGATTCCCGCCGACGCGCTGTACTCCGCACCCGCCGTGCCGACCGCGGCCTCGCGCGCCGAGATCATCCGCACCGCGGAGCTGTTCCTCGGCACGAGCTACTACTGGGGCGGCCGCTCGGGCGTGCAGGCCGACCCCAAGATCGGCGTCGACTGCTCGGGCCTCGTGAGCCTGGCCTACCGCATCCACGGCCGCGACGTCCCGCGCGACTCACACGAGCAGAAGCTGCACGCGCGCCCCGTGCGCGGCTCCGAGCTGCTGGCGGGCGACCTGATCTTCCTCACCGACGACGAGGCGGGCGAGCGCATCACTCATGTCATGATCTTCACCGGCGGCGACGGCCTCATCGAAAGCCGCAAGTCCTCGGGGCGCGTCCTACGCACGACCTTCCTCGAGCGCTTCGGCCAGCCGCTCTCCGCGATCGAGTCCGGCGGGGCCGTCAGCGATCTTTCGTTCTCCCGACCGCGCCGCCGGCGCATCTTCTTCGGCTCGTATTTTTAAATGGCCGACAAGCCCCTGATCCACTTCACCGGCGTGGGCGGAGCGGGCATGAGCGCGCTCGCCCAGATCCACGCGATGGACGGGGGCCCGGCCACCGGCTCCGACCGAGACTTCGACCGTGGGCGCGGCGCGGCGCTCAAGTCCCGGCTCGAGGCGCTCGGCGTGCGGCTTTTCCCTCAAGACGGCAGCGCCATCACGCGCGAGACGGCGCTCGTCGTGCTCTCGACCGCGATCGAGTCCGAAAATCCGGAGATCGCGGCGGCCAAGACGCTCGGCGTGGCGCTCATGCACCGCTCCGAGTTTCTCGCGCGCCACGTGGCGGGGATGCGCACGATCGCCGTCACCGGCACGAGCGGCAAGTCGACCGTCGTCGCCATGATTTTCGAGATCCTCGAGGCCGCGGGCCGAGGGCCGTCGGTCATCACCGGCGGCGCCCTGCGCTCTTTGCAGGAGCGCGGCCTCACCGGCAACGCCTGGCGCGGCAAGTCCGACCTGCTCGTCATCGAGGCCGACGAGAGCGACGGCTCGCTCGTCAATTACCGACCCGCCGTCGGCGTCTTCCTCAACCTCACGAAGGACCATCTCGAGGTCTCCGCGCTGACCGAGATTTTCCTCAAGTTCCGCTCCAATGTGCAGACGGCCTTGGTCAACGCCGACGACCCGGCGCTCGCGGGCGTGCGCGCCGACGCCACCTTCGGACTGTCTAAAGGCGATGTGCTCGCGGAGCATGTCGCGCTCGACGCCGCGGGCGCGCGCTTCACGATCAAAGGCGTGAGCTTCACCTTGCCCGCGCCCGGGCGGCACAACGTCGAAAACGCCGTCGCCGCGGTCGCCGCCTGCGTGAACGAGGGAGTCTCGCTCGCCGACTGCGCGCGAGGACTTTCCGGCTTTAAGGGCGTGGCCCGGCGCTTCCAAAGCCTCGGCTCGGCGCGCGGCGTCGAGGTCGTCGACGACTTCGCGCACAACCCCGCCAAGATCGCCGCGACCTTGGCCGCCGCGCGCCTGCGGGGCCGGCGCGTTCTCGGCGTGTACCAGCCCCACGGCTTCGCGCCGACTCGCCACCTCAAGAACGAGCTCATCGCCGCCTTCGCCGAGGGCCTGCGCCCCGAGGACCGGCTGTGGCTACCCGACATCTACTATGTGGGCGGCACGGCCAGCAAGGACATCTCCTCGCGCGACGTCGTCGACCCGCTGCGGGCCAAAGGGCTCGCGGCGTTCCATATCCCGGAGCGCACGGACATCGTGCCGCTCATCGCCGCTGAGGCGAAGGCGGGAGACCTCGTGATCGTCATGGGCGCACGCGACCCGTCGCTGTCGGACTTCGCCCTCGCCGTGCTCCAGGCGCTGCGCGCCTGAGCGGCGCGGCTCAGCGCTTGATGAAGGTCTGGGGCAGCACGTACTTCACGTCGCCGGTGTAGTTGGTCCCGTCGTATTCCCCGATGAACAAGGCGATTTTGTACTCGCCGGGAGGAACCTTGCTCAGGTGCACCTTAACCGGAAAAGAATTGTGCGCGCGGCATTTATCCGGCGAGATGGGCTTGTCGGATCGGAAGCCTCCAATTTTGATGGGGGTGCCTCCCTTGATCGCTCCCTGGTAGAGTTGGAATTCGTAGAGAATCGACCCCGAGTTGACGCTGGATTTATTGCAGGTCTTGTCGCTCAAGTGCCACAGATTGCCGTTGGGGTCCCAATCGATGTTGATCCCGTACAACCGCAGATCGACCGCGGCGTGAGCGGAGGAAGCCGCCGCGAAAAGAAGGCCCGCCAAGAGTAGAATTCGCATTCTTCCAGTTTAAGGTGAGTTCGAGCGGTTGTCAAGGCTCACCCTCCGAGCCCGAGCCCATTATTAGTAGAATTGCGGCCATGATTCGAGCGCTCGCGGCCGCAGTGATGACTTTACTGTCCCTTTCCGCCGCGGCTCGCCCGCCCCGTCACAAGCCCGTGGCCTCCGTCGAACCCGAGGCCGTGAAGATCGCCCCCGCCCCGCCCTTGTATCCCGTCCGCTCGACCGAGCCCATCGTCTTCGTGTGGCCTCCTGAGAACATGCCTCTCGCCGCCGAGGGCGAGTTCATCTTCGGCTCCGTGTCGCCCGCGACCGGCCATTTCACGATAAATCAGACGACTATCGCGGTATACCAAAACGGCGCGTTCTTCGCCTGGCTGCCCATCGCCCCCGGCACCTTCACCTTCCACGGCGAGCTGACCTTGTCCTCCGGGACCGCGACGGCCGACCGACACATCCTCGTTCCCGTGGCCGCGCAGCCTCTTTCCGGAAAAATTCAGATCGACCCGGCGTCGCTGACGCCGAAGTCCGACCTCGATTTACGCGCCGGAGACTGGCTCGTCGTGCGCATGAAGGGCGCGCCGGGCAAGCCCGCGCGCTTCCGCGTCGGCAAGGGTGCTTGGCAGGACATGCGCGCCGTCGGCGCGGCCGGCCTCTATGAGGCGACGCGACAGATCGCGGCCGGGGAGGAATTCGAAGCCGCGCCCGTCGATTACGAGCTCGGCCGCGGCTGGTCCGCCGCGAAGGCGACGGGCAGCGCGCGAGTCGGCGCTTCGACGCGGAACTCGTTGATCGCGACGGTCAAATTCAGCACCGCGGGCTTCGCCAGCGTGAAGACGGGGCCGTCCAACGGCTTTCTCTCCTTCCCCCTGCCCGGGACTCGACTGCTCGTCACCGGACGCGATGGGTCGGCGCTTCGCGTGCGCCTCTCCGACTCGCTGTCGGGCTGGGTCGAGGCGAAGGACGTCGAGCTGTCCTCCGGCACGGCGCCGCACGCCGTCACGGGCACGATCGGCGTCGCCAAGACCGAGCTCGGCGCGGTCGTCAAGATCGGCGTCTCCGAGAAGGTCGCCTTCGACGTGGAGCCCTCCGCCGGCCTCGACGCGCTGACGGTCCGGTTGTACGGCGCGACGGGCCATACGAATTGGGGCATTAACGACGCCCCGGATTTCGTCCAAGAAGTCCGCTGGCGCCAGGAATCGACCGACGTCGTCGCCGTCACGATCCTGCTCAAGCCGAGCGAGGTCCTGTGGGGCTGGTGGCCGTCCTTCGACGGCGGCTCGCTGCGCCTCGAGCTGCGCCGCGCGCCGCGCATCTCCGCGCACAACCCCTTCGCCGGGATCAAGATCATGCTCGACCCCGGCCACATGCCTTCGGCCACGGGCGCCACGGGCCCGATGGGCACGCGCGAGATGGACGCCAACTACGCGATCGCCTTGGCCGCCAAGTCGCGCCTCGAGCGCGCGGGGGCGACCGTGCTCATGACGCGCAACGATCCCGCGCACGAGGTCTCGCTCGCCGACCGCCCGAAGCAGGCCGTCGAACGCGGCGCGGACTTGTTCGTCAGCCTGCACAACAACGCGCTGCCCGACGGCGAGAACCCCGGCGCCAAGCC